>CANCAR010000047.1 GCA_947374125.1 Hyphomicrobiales bacterium
TCAATGTGATGCGCAATACGGGAGCGGAAGCCGGGGTTGGATTGGAAGAACATTTCCATCCGGTCCGAATAGCCCGCCAGAATCACAACCAGATCCTCGCGGTTGTTTTCCATCACCTGCAAGAGAATCTCGATCGCCTCTTGGCCGTAGTCGCGTTCATTGTCAGGCCGATAGAGGTAATAGGCTTCATCGATAAACAATACGCCGCCCATCGCGCGTTTCAGCACATCTTTGGTCTTGGGTGCCGTGTGGCCGATATATTGGCCAACGAGATCATCGCGCGTGACCGACACCAGATGGCCTTTGCGGATATAGCCTAAGCGGTGCAGAATATTCGCCATGCGGAGTGCAAGCGTGGTTTTACCCGTACCCGGATTACCCGTAAAACTCATATGTAGCGTGGGCGGCTCGTGGCTGAGGCCCATGCTTTTGCGCGCGCGTTCGACAATCAAAAGCGCCGCGATTTCGCGCAAGCGCTGTTTGACGGGTTGCAAGCCGACAAGCTCACTTTCAAGCTCGTTGAGGATGTCGGCCACGCCCGAGGCTTCATACTCGGCTTTCAGGTCTACCGTTAGGGGGGCTGAAGCTTGATCGTTCATGGCCGTCATCCTCGTGAAGTGCGCGATCCTTAAACCGCTTTTTGCCAAGAATAGCTTTGTGTACGGCCGCGCACATCGGTGCGGGTCATCACATATCGCGCTTCCTTAGTCGGGCGGTTGACAATGAAGGACATGCGAACGGTTTCAAAGCCGCGTGTCGAATCAAACGCGTTGATGCGGATATAGCTTTCCGCATGCGCCTTGCGGCAGTCATCGAGCTCCATCATCGCGCCTTTCGGATCTTTGAGGTCGAACATCGGTAAGCCCCACATGTCCCAATAGGTGTTACGGGGATGCGGATCATCGGTGTATTCGATGCCAATCGCCCATTCGTTTTTGAGGCAATATTCGAGCTGGGCGGAAATCTGCTCGTCGGTGAGATCGGGCAGGAAAGAGAAACAGCCTTGGGTAATACGCATGATTTTTTGTCCTTTGCTGTTTTAAGATTACATGACGCCGAGCGTCGGGACGAAGTCCGACGTGTCGGTTGATTCATAGTTAAACGTAATGTTGCCCCAGGTATCGAGCGCTGCTTCCAATGGCTTGCACCATTTAGCCGCGGCGCGGAGAATTTCCGGGCCTTCATTCTTGATGTCGCGGCCTTCATTGCGGGCCATCACCATGGCTTCGAGCGCCACGCGGTTGGCTTGCGCACCCGCTTGAATACCCATCGGATGGCCGATGGTGCCTCCACCAAATTGCAGCACGACATCATCGCCGAAGAGATCGAGCAATTGATGCATCTGCCCGGCGTGAATACCGCCGGAAGCCACCGGCATGACCTTTTTCAAATCCGCCCAATCTTGCTCAAAGAAGATCCCGCGTTGCAGATCGACTTCGTTTTTGAGTTCGCGGCAGACATTGTAATAGCCCTGCACGGTCATCGGATCGCCTTCGAGCTTGCCGACGGCGGTTCCGGTGTGGAGATGGTCAACGCCCGCGAGGCGCAACCATTTCGCGATCACGCGGAACGAGATGCCGTGGTTTTTCTGCCGCGTATAGGTGCCATGGCCTGCGCGGTGCATGTGCAAGATCATATCATTGTTGCGGCACCACTCGGCGATAGATTGCGTCGCCGTCCAGCCGATGATCAAATCGACCATGACGATGACGGAACCGAGTTCTTTGGCAAATTCCGCGCGACGATACATTTCTTCCATCGTGCCGGCGGTGATGTTGAGATAATGCCCCTTCACTTCGCCAGTTTCAGCAGACGCTTTATTTACCGCTTCCATGCAATAGAGAAAACGATCCCGATAGCTCATGAAAGGCTGCGAGTTAATGTTCTCGTCATCCTTCATGAAATCTAAACCGCCCTTGAGGCCTTCATACACCACGCGGCCATAATTCTTGCCGGATAGACCTAGCTTTGGCTTGGTTGTCGCGCCGAGTAATGGCTTGCCAAATTTATCCAAACGCTCGCGCTCGACAACGATGCCGGTCGGCGGGCCTCTGAAGGTTTTTACATACGCCACCGGCAAGCGCATATCTTCCAAACGCGCGGCCTTTAGCGGCTTGAACGAGAACACATTGCCGATGATCGAGGCCGTGAGGTTGGCAATCGAGCCTTCTTCAAACAGGATGAGATCGTAGGCGACGTAGCAGAAATATTGCCCGGGTTGGCCGGGGACGGGATCAACGCGGTAGGCCTTCGCGCGGTATTGATCGGCAGCGGTGAGACGGTCGGTCCACACCACGGTCCAAGTTGCGGTTGAGCTTTCGCCTGCCACAGCGGCGGCCGCTTCAATCGGGTCCACACCGTCTTGCGGGGTGATGCGAAAGAGCGCGATGAGATCAGTGTCTTTCGGAACATAATCGCCGTTCCAATAACCCATTTGCGCGTATTTCAGCACGCCCGCGCGGTAGCGCTCTTTGCCGCGAAGTTCGGATTTTCCGGTATCGTTCATGTTCGTAATCCCTCTTTTTAAAAAATGACGGTTAGGCGGCTTTCGCCACGGTGTTCTTTGGTGCGAGGTCGCCCTTGGCGTAGCGCTTGGCCATTTCGCTCATCGGGATCACCTTGATCTTGGCGCCGTGGCCAGCGGTGCCGAAGGCTTCGAAGCGGTCACGGCAGACTTTCGCCATCGCATCCATTGCGGGCTTCAAGAATTTGCGTGGATCAAATTCGGATTTGCTGGTGTTCGCAATCCGGCGGAACTCTGCCGTGCTCGCCAAACGCAAATCGGTATCGATATTGATCTTGCGAACACCAAACTTGATACCGCGCACGATTTCTTCCACCGGCACGCCATAGGTCTCGCGCATTTCGCCGCCATTGGCGTTAAACACCGCTTGCCATTCTTCAGGAACGGAGGAAGAGCCATGCATCACGATATGCGTGTTCGGGATGCGGGCATGGATCTTTTCAATCACATCCATCGCCAGCACGTCGCCTGTCGGCTTACGCGTGAATTTATACGCGCCATGGCTCGTACCAATCGCAACGGCCAAAGCATCAACGCCGGTTTCTGCGACGAAGCGGGCCGCTTCTTCCGGGTCGGTCAGCAGCATCGAACGGTCGAGCTTGCCTTCAAAACCGTGGCCGTCTTCCGCCTCGCCATGGCCTGACTCGAGCGAGCCCAAGCAGCCGAGTTCACCTTCCACCGACGCGCCAACCATATGGGCGAGGCGCGAGACTTCCGCCGTGATTGCGGCATTATAGGTGTAATCGGCTGGCGTCTTGGCATCTTCCTTCAAAGAGCCGTCCATCATCACCGAAGTGAAACCGCTTTGAATGGCGGAGAGGCAGGTGGCGACATTGTTGCCGTGGTCTTGATGGATGCAGACGGGAATGGTGGGATACATCAGCTCCAGCGCTTCCATCATCTTGGCGAGCATGATGTCGTTCGCATATGTACGCGCACCGCGTGAGGCTTGAATGATGACGGGCGCATCAGTAGCCTTTGCTGCCTCCATGATGGCCAAGCCCTGTTCCATATTGTTAATGTTGAAGGCTGGAACGCCGTAGCTGTGTTCAGCGGCGTGATCGAGCAATTGACGCAGTGTAATTCTAGCCATGATACCTAATCCTCTCCCCGGACGTGTTTTGTGTCGTGATCGTTTTTGCTGTTTCTCAACCAGGCATGTTTGGTGACGCGGAGAGCCGCGTCCGCCACGGCTTCTGCCGTAATGCCAAAATGACGGTAAAGATCCTCTGCGGGTGCAGAGGCACCAAATCCGGTCATGCCGACAAACGCGCCCTTATCGCCTATCCACCGGTCCCAGCCCAACCGCGCTGCGGCTTCAATCGCGACACGGGGGGCTTTGCCAAGGGTCTTTGAGCGATACTCTTCGCTTTGCGCTTCAAAGGCTTGCCAGCACGGCATCGAGACAACCGCCGCTTTGACCCCCTTAGTGGCAAGAAGATCAGCGGCAGCAACCGCTACTTGCACTTCTGAACCTGTGGCCAAAAGCGTAACGTCGCGCTTGCCTTCCGTCTCGCGCAGCACATAAGCACCCTTGGCCGTTTGGTTGTCGCGTGATGCTTTCTGACGCAGCATTGGCAGAGCTTGACGCGAGAGTACGAGCACGCTCGGTGCGTCGGTCGCATCAAGTGCGGCCTGCCAGGCTTCGGCCGTCTCGACGATATCGGCGGGACGGAACAGATTGAGGTTCGGCATCGCGCGCAACATTGCCAAATGTTCAATCGGCTGATGGGTTGGGCCATCTTCGCCAAGACCAATCGAGTCATGCGTCATGACGTAAATCACGCGCTGGCCCATCAAAGCCGATAGACGCATCGCGCCCTTGGCGTAATCAGCAAAGCACAAAAAGGTGCCGCCATAGGGTACGAAACCGCCATGCAACGCGATACCATTCATAGCCGCCGCCATGCCATGCTCGCGAATACCATAATGGATATAGCGGCCTTTATAACGACCGGGACCGATGGATTCGAGACCCTTGGTAACGGTCAGATTGGAATGGGTAAGGTCGGCGGAGCCGCCAACGGTGAGCGGCGTTGCGGCATTGATCACGCCGAGCGCCATCTCGGAAGCTTTACGGGTCGCGACCTTTGTCGCTGCCGTTTGGTGCTCACGGATAAAGGCTGCAAGTTTCTTGGCTATCGATGGGCTAAGTTCTCCTGCTACCGCTGCGCTAAACCGAGCTTTCTTCGGCGAGGTGTTCAGGCGGGTTTCCCAAGCGTTGCGAGCCGCTGAACCGCGTTTAGCCACGCTGCTCCACGCCTCATAAACCGCCGTCGGGATCACAAAAGGTTCGTGGTTCCAGCCGATATGGGCACGGGTTGCAGCGATCTCGGCGGCACCTAAGGGAGCGCCATGGGTTTTCTCCGACCCTTCCATATTGGGCGCGCCTTTGCCGATGGTGGTGCGGCAGGCGATCATGGTTGGTTTGCGGGATGTCTTTGCCTTTTCGATGGCTGACGCCACCGCGTCCCGGTCATGACCATCCACGGTGAGAACGGACCAACTCGCAGCCTTAAACCGGGCCTTTTGATCCATCGAGGTTGACAGCGAGGTCGGACCATCAATCGAGATGCGGTTATCATCCCACAACACGATCAATCGATTGAGCTTTAAATGGCCCGCGAGATCAATCGCTTCATGGCTAATGCCCTCTTGTAAGCAGCCATCACCGGCGATGACATAGGTGTAATGGTTCACAAGACCCGCGCCAAAGCGCGCCGCCATCATGCGTTCGGCGAGCGCCATACCCACCGCCGTTGCGATTCCTTGGCCGAGCGGTCCTGTTGTTGTTTCAATCCCGTCGGCATGGCCATATTCGGGGTGGCCGGCTGTGCGGCTACCGAGCTTGCGGAACTTTTTTAATTCCTCGATGCCCATATCCTTGAAGCCAACCAAATGATGCAGCGCATATTGCAGCATTGAGCCGTGGCCCGCCGAGAGCACAAAGCGGTCGCGGTCCGGCCAATGCGGGGCGTTGGGATCAATCGTCAAAAAGCGATTAAAGAGCACCGCTGCGACGTCCGCCATGCCCATCGGCATCCCGGGATGGCCGGAATTGGCGGCTTGAACGGCATCCATCGCAAGCGCGCGGATGGCATTCGCCATATCGCGCTCGGAGGCATGAAGGTTCGTGTTGGGAAGCGTTGACTGATTCATGGGGGAGGCCTTTTGTCTCAAGAAGCGCGACGCTTCAAATCCAACAATTTGTTGATGAGCGGCGTGAAGATCAGCTGCATGGCAAGATCGAGCTTGTCGCCGCCACACACGATGGAATTGGCGCGCGACATGAAGGAGCCGCCAAGCATCGAAAGCAGATAGGGGAAATCGATCCCACGCGGATTGGAAAAGCGGATCACCAACATCGATTCAGCTGGCGTTGGAATCCAGCGGGCAACGAAGGGGTTAGACGTATCGACCGTTGGCACGCGTTGGAAGTTAATATCCGTCTGCGAGAATTGCGGGCAGATATAGCGGGCATAATCCGGCATACGGCGCAAAATCGTATCGGTTACGGCCTCAGTCGAGTAACCGCGCATCGATTTGTCGCGATGGATTTTCTGAATCCATTCGAGATTAATGACGGGTACGACACCAATTTTGAGATCGACATGTTGCGCCAGATTGACCTTGTCGGTTACGGCGCATCCGTGGAGGCCTTCATAGAAAAGTAAATCGGATGGCGGCAGGTCCTTCCAATCCGTAAACGTTCCCGGCTTGGTAGCGTAAAGCTCCGCCTCCCCATCATCGTGAATATATTGCCGCGTTTTACCTGTGCCCGTTCGTCCATAGGTTTCGAAGACCGATTCTAGGATCTCAAGCTCATTGGCTTCTGGGTTAAAATGGGTGAAGTGCGAATTGCCGTTCTTTTCCTCATTCGCCACTTTCTGCTTCATCGCTGCGCGGTCATAGCGGTGGAACGCATCGCCCTCGATAAAGGCAGCTTGCACTTTTTCTCGAACAAAAATCTTCGAAAACGTATCTTTGACCGTGGTGGTGCCCGCGCCAGAAGAGCCAGTAATGGCGATGATGGGATAACGCTTTGACATAGAAAGAGTCCTTTACGCCCGGAAGAGGCCACGATTGCTGAACAATGGATGCCGCAGCGCGATGCTCGCAGGGTCGGAATGATAACGGCCAATTTTCGAGACCTCGTATCCGGCCCCGAAAATCAATGGCGTACGTTGGTGAAGAGTCGTCGGAACGAGATCGAGAATGCGGTTCTCGCCATCAATCGCGGCCCCGCCTGCTTGCTCGACCAGCATCGCCACGGGATTGGCCTCGTAGACGAGCCGCAGCCGCCCGCTGCTGTAGCCTTTCCGGTTGTCGCGCGGATAGATAAACACGCCACCCCGGATCATGATGCGGTAGGCTTCTGCGACCAGCGACGCGATCCAGCGCATGTTGAAGTCTTTTTCGCGCGGGCCGGTCATGCCCGAGAGGCAATCGTCAATATAGACGCGCATCGTGTCGTCCCAATGCCGATAATTCGACATATTGACGGCAAACTCTTTTGCGTCGCGGCCGATACTGACGGAATCATAGGCTTTGACAAACAGGCCTCGCCGCTCGGAATAGACGAAAATCGATGTTCCCTTGCCAAGTGTCAGTGCCAAGGTTAGTTGCGGGCCATAAACAAAAAAGCCCGCGGCCAGTTGCACGGTACCGGGCTGAAGGAATGTCTTTTGCGCGTCACCAAGGCTTGGCAATACGGAAAAAATCGTCCCGATGGAGATGTTTGTGTCGATGTTGGAGGAACCATCAAGCGGATCGATCGCGACCGAGACAGGATTGCCCTCGTAAAAGGTCAGCGGGTTGGCCTGCTCTTCAGAGGCGTAATAGGCAATTCCGGCTTCCCGGGCTGCATTGATAAAGAGATGATCGGCGTGGACATCGAGCGCCTTTTGATCGTCGCCATCGGCATTGCTCGATGCCATGGTTGCCCCAAAGGCGGCACCCAGCGCACCTTCATTAATCGCCAGCCGCATTTCAGCGGCTACACCAGCAAAACGCTCGATCAAACGAGCGACACCTGACGATACAGGATCGGCTGCTGACGCATTTGAAGTCAGAAAATCACCCAGTGTCATCCCGCGCATCGTGTCCTCCCGACAACGTAAAGCGGATCGAATGCCGCTCTTTTGAGCATGGCTTTATCGCAAAACCGGTATCCACTTTTACGCGCCATGCTTTATTTCACTGCCTTGGAGCGTAGAATGTCGGGAAAATTAACTTAAGTAAATTTTATAATATTTACATCTTTGATAAATTTTTTTAACTTTAGATTTATGAAAAATATCACCCTACGTCAGCTTCATTCGCTCTTAGCGATCCGTCGCTTGGGTAAGATTTCGGCTGCCGCCGACGAATTAGGTCTAACGGGGCCAGCCGTGACGTTGCAATTAAAGCAATTGGAAGACCAGCTCGGCGCCCCTTTGTTTGATTGACGTCGCGATGGCTTACAGCCAACAGTTGCGGGCGATGCGGCATTAAGAGCGGCGCGCGATATCGAGTTGCGGCTTCGACAGTTCTTTGAGGAGATTGACCGAATCTCTGGGGCCAATGCTGGACGCCTGCGGATTGGTGCGGTATCGACGGCAAAATATTTTGCGCCGACCCTGATGGCCGCCTTTCGTGAATTGCACCCCGGCATCGAGATTTCGCTCACCGTCGGCAATCGTGGTGCCATTATCGACACGCTTCGTGAGTTCGAGATCGATTTGGCGCTCATGGGCCGACCGCCACGCGATTTTCAGGTACGTGCGCAGGTGTTCGGCGATCACCCACTAGTGATCATCGCGCCGCCAACGCATCGGCTGGGTAAGGTTACAAACATCACCAAGGAAGAACTCGTCAACGAGGACTTTATCGTGCGCGAGGCGGGCTCGGGCACCCGGTCTTCGCTTGATATCTTTATGGGCGATGTGGTGGGGTGGTCTGATCGACGCTTTCCCGAAATGACATCGAATGAGACGATCAAACAGGCGGTGATGGCGGGTATCGGAATCGCGTTCATTTCGGCCCACACCATCGCCATGGAGCTGGGCCTCAGACGCCTCGTTATTTTGGATGTACTCGGCATGCCAATCCGTCGGCAATGGTATTCGGTTAGCCGCACCGACCTTTCGGCAAGCCCTGCAATGTATGCGTTCAATACGTTTCTGGTGGGGCAAGGCGCGCGGCATTTGCCGTTTATTCCGACGATCTACCCGACCGGATCAGGAGCCGATGAGAAAATTCGCGTTAAAGATTCAGCATCGAGCTGATCTTAACGGTCACGGCGCTGGTAAAGCCCGTGATCAACCCGCCCCAGATCATATCGATCAAGGCGATCTTGGTCGTAAAGCCCTTCATCACCGCGAGATTGGTCAAATCATAGGTGCCGTACGCGACAAGGCCGAAAATCAAACCATAGAGCAGCGCGCGCATCGCCGATTGGGCCTCAAGTGCGGGCGCTATCACGATGACCACGACGCCGATGCTGTAGAGCACATAAAACGCCAAAGCAGCAGGAAAATTGGGCTTTTCCAGGAGAATGTCGCCAATTTCCTGCATATAGAAGCCACGACCAAGCCACATAAGCCAGACCATATCGATGGCGATCATGATCACCGCCGCAATGGCCCAAACCGAAATCCAGCCCAGCATGGTACGTTTTTCCTGTCGCATGGTCATCCTACGTGGCTGATCGTGAAGAGGATCACGTTCAACCGTTCAATTCCAATCAGGCCGCAGCGCTTTCACGCACGCCTTCCAAGATATCCTCGAGATCCTCGCTGGCATTTCGCAAGGCTTCAAGCGTGGCATCATCGGGATTCCAATAATTGCGGCGATGGGCCTCGAGCAAGCGGTTGGCCATATTGGCCGAGGCGGTTGGGTTGAGGGAAGCGAGACGCTCGCGCATTTCAGGGTCCAACATAAAGGTTTGGGTCAATTGCTGGTAGACCCAAGGCTGCACCTCGCCCGTTGTAGCCGACCAGCCAACGGTATTGGAGATGTGCTCCTCGATTTGGCGGACGCCCTCATAGCCATGGCTGAGCATGCCGTCGTACCATTTTGGGTTGAGCATCCGGGTGCGGGTCTCGAGTGAGACCTGTTCGGACAAAGTGCGCACAACACCATCGCCGCGGGTTTGGTCGCTGATATAGACGGCTGCCGTCTCACCGCCCTTGGCGCGACGCACCGCGCGGCTGATGCCCCCAAGCGTATCGAAATAATGATCCACCGTTGTCACGCCGAGTTCAACTGAATCGAGGTTTTGATAGGCAAAATCCACTTTGGCCAAAATATTGTTCAAAAGCGTCGTCTGCTGCGTTGGCTTACCGTTCACGCCATAGGCGAAGCTTTTGCGGCGCGTATAGGTTTCCGCCAACTCGTCCTCTTCATCCCACCGGCTGTTTTCAACGAGATGATTGACGTTTGAGCCATAAGCGCCGTCGGCATTGCCGAACACGCGCAAGCTCGCCGTTTCCATGTCGCAGCCATGTTCAGCCTGATGGGCTAGCGCATGTTTCCGGATGAAGTTCTGCTCGACGGGTTCGTCAGCAATCGCCGCGAGATAGGCGGCCTCTGCCAAGAGCTTGATTTGCAGCGGCAAGAGATCGCGGAAAATGCCAGACAATGTGCACATCACATCGATGCGTGGGCGCCCCAATTGTTCAAGCGGGGTCAGTTGCGCACCCACCAAGCGGCCATAACTATCAAAGCGCGGTTGCGCGCCCATCAGCGCCAAGGCTTGCGCAATCGGTGCACCTTCATTCTTCAGGTTATCGGTACCCCATAGAACGATCGCAACCGTCTCCGGCATCGTATTCGTATCTTCAATATGCCTGGCCAAAATACGCTCGGCCTGTTTGGTGCCGTCCTTCATTGCGTAGGCGCTTGGCAGGCGAAACGGATCATGCCCATGGAGGTTACGACCCGTCGGCATCACCGCGGGATTATGCAAGACATCACCGCCCGGTGCCGGACGAATAAAGCGTGCATCCAAAGCCCGCATCATGGCCGGGAGTTCGTAATCTTGTCCGAGCAGGCGGTTTGTGTCCGCAAGCGTGTGCAAGGCCGCAAGAGCATTGTCTTTGTCGGTTTTGCCCATTTTGGCAAAGGTCGATTCGGCTGTCGCACCATCGGCAATCGCTTCAATCGTTGAACGATCAAAGTGAATATTGTGCGAGGCGTCGGCAACCGCTTCAAGCATCTCAATCCGTTGGCTCGGCGAGAGCGGTTCCCCGACAACGTGGAGCCCGTGCGGGATCAACGTATATTCAAGCTCAAGAATAGCCTTGCTTAATTGATCAATTCTTGCAGACGCTTCACCTTGCCATGCGGGCTCAGCAGCAGCGAGCTCAACAAGGGCGGCTTGGCTTTGAATAAGCGTAACCAAATCACCATCGGGCTCCGCACCATCGCTCATAGTGGCGCGATAGCTCTCAATCGAGCCTTTCAAATCAAGTAATCCCCGATAGAGCCCGGAATGGGCAATCGGCGGCGTCATATAGCTGATCAAGGTCGCAGAGCCACGCCTTTTGGCAATCGCACCTTCGGACGGGTTATTGGCGGCATAGAGATAAAAATTCGGCAAATCACCGATCATCCGGTCTGGCCAATCCTTGGCCGTTAAACCCGTCTGCTTACCGGGCATAAATTCCAGCGCGCCATGGGTGCCGAAGTGCAGCGCCGCGTTGGCACCGAAATCCTCTTTCAGCCAGCGATAAAAGGCTGAGAAAGCATGGGTTGGGGCAAAGCCTTTCTCGAACAGAAGGCGCATCGGGTCGCCCTCATAGCCGAAGGAAGGCTGAATACCGATAAATACATTGCCCAATTGAAGACCAAGCACGAAGATGGAGCCTCCGTCGCTTTGTTGCTTGCCCGGTGCTGGGCCCCATTGCGCTTCAATTTCGCCGAGCCACCGCTCGCGCCGAACATGGTCATCGACCGGTATCTTGCAATGCACATTTGCATCCGCACCAAACCGCTCGCGGTTGCCGTTGACGACAGCTTCCCTCAGCGCATTAACGGATTCAGGTACTTCAACCCGATAGCCCTCAGCCTTCATCGCAATCAAAGTTTTATGCAGGGACTCAAAAACCGAGAGATAGGCGGCCGTGCCGGTATTGCCCGCATTAGGCGGGAAGTTAAAAATCACCAGCGCTATTTTACGATCGGCAATTGCGGATTTGCGAAGGGTAACGAGACGGTCTACGCGAGCTGCAAGCATTTCTGACCGCTCGATACAGCTTTGCATATTGCGGTCGTTTTCGCCCGATGGGAAAACGCAACTGCGGTGACAGCCTTTGCAGGGTTGACCAGAATTATCCGAGCGGCCACCAAACACCATCGGGCCTGTTGCGCCGTCCAATTCAGGGATCGCCACCATAATGGTCGACTCAACCGGCAAAAGGCCGCGATCCGACCCACCCCATTGCTCCAGCGTTTGAATTTCAGCCGGATGAGCGGCGATATACGGAACATCGAGCTTGGCCAACATGTCGTCGGCGGATTTAGCGTCATTATAGGCGGGCCCACCAACGAGCGAAAAGCCCGTGAGCGAAACGACAGCATCAACCGTAGGCCGCCCGTCTTTCATAAAATAGGCTTCAATTGCCGGGCGATTATCAAGCCCCGAGGCGAAGGCGGGAATGACATCTAGCCCGCGCTTTTCAAGCGCCTCGATCACTCCGTCATAATGCTTGCTGTTGCCAGCGAGCATATAAGACCGGAGACCAAGGACACCCACCGTTCCGCGCCGGCCGGAGCGGGGCAATTTGGAAATTTCGGTACCGATCCGACCCGCCATCTTTGGATGATAGACGCCCACTTCCGGATATTCGACCGGCGGCCCAACCTTCACCCGACCACGCAGCACTTTGCGGGGGCCAATCGCGTATTTATCAATGATCATCCGTACCAGATTGACCAAATTGTCATCCGAACCTGACAGCCAATACTGCAGCGCGAGGAAATAACTGCGGACATCTTGGGCGGTACCGGGGATGAAGCGCAAGATTTGGGGCAAGCGCTTCAGCATTTTCATCTGCTGCGCGCCAGCGGCCGATGGCTTATCTTTTGAACCGCCGCGCAACCGCTTCAAGAGGCCCGCAATGCCGCCGGGTTCGCCATCCATCTTGAAATTACCCATGCGGGTCAATTTCATGACTTCGCTCGCCGATAACAGGCAAACCATCGCGTCAACAGAATCGCGCCGCGCGTTAAGCTCCGCCATGATCGGCTTGAAATGGTCTTCCATAAACAGCATACCGGCGACAATAATATCTGCCGAGAGGAGATCCGCCTTGCACCGATCCAATTTGGTAGGCCGCTCAGCCCATTCGGATGCGCCATGCAGCACAAGTTCAAGCCCGGGATAATCGCGACGCAATGTCTCGAAAGCGCGAACCGCTGTTCCGGCCATGTTCGTGTCCATTGACACAATGACCATCTTCAAAGGAACCGCGATACTCGCTACCCTAGAAACGCTCATGGTTTCCGCCCTTGCCTGAACTTACCGATGCTGGCTTTAGCGCGTGTCGGCTTTCACCGACTTTGCCCAGCTTCGAGAATTCTGACGCGGAGATCCAGATATGTCAATTCATCTTGACAGTTTTTAATGTTATTTCTGGATGACAATGATGTGAATGAACGACGACGCGTTTTCGTCGAATGAAAAAAGCGCCTTAACCGTTCGGATCATGGCGCTTTTTTTCAGAGTTTGATCAACGCGAAGTTTTAGGCAACCGCACGGTTCAAGGCGCAATGTGACCAAAGTTCGGAGAGCGCTCCCACCAAATGATCGATATCAGCGTCCGAATGCAGCGGCGTCGGTGTAATGCGCAAACGCTCGGTACCCTTCGGCACCGTCGGATAATTGATCGGCTGGATATAGATGCCGTACCGATCCATCAGCAAATCGCTGATCCATTTGCATTTTTTCGCGTCCCCCACCATGACAGGCACGATATGGCTGTCATTGCGCATATACGGCACGCCTGCCGCATCGAGTTTGAGGCGGAGACGTTGCACACGGTCGCGCTGGCCGGTGCGTTCGGAACTTGATGTTTTAAGGTGGCGGATAGAGGCTGCGGCTGCCGCAGCCGTTGCAGGTGGAAGCGCGGTTGTGAAGATAAAGCCAGATGCGAAACTGCGGACGAAATCGCATAAGGCAGCGGAAGCAGCAATATAACCGCCAACCACGCCGAACGCTTTGCCCAACGTTCCCTCGATCACGGTCAATCGGTTCATCAACCCCTCGCGCTCAGCGATACCGCCGCCACGCGGACCGTACATGCCAACGGCATGAACCTCATCCAGATAGGTCATTGCCCCATATTTGTCGGCCAAATCGCAGATTTCCTTGATGGGGCCAATATCGCCATCCATCGAATAGACGGATTCAAAAGCAATCAATTTTGGCCGCTCCGGATCAAGCGTTTTCAAAATACGCTCCAAATCCTCGACATCATTATGTTTGAACACATGACGCTCGGCGCGGCTATGCTTGATACCCTCGATCATTGAAGCGTGGTTGCCCGCGTCCGACAGAATAATGCAGTTTGGAATCAACGCGCCGAGCGTGCCAAGCGCCGCCCAATTCGACACATAACCGGAGGTGAACAAAAGCGCACTTTCCTTGCCATGAAGATCGGCGAGTTCGCTCTCAAGCTCAACATGGAAGCGGTTCGTGCCAGAAATATTACGCGTACCGCCAGCGCCTGCTCCGCACATGTCGATCGCGTCGTGCATGGCTTTGATCACTTTTGGATTTTGCCCCATGCCGAGATAATCATTCGAGCACCAGACCCGAATGCTGTTTTCACCTTTATCTGAACGATGGATCGCAGAGGGGAACTCCCCGGCTTTGCGCTCCAAATTGGCAAAGATCCGATAACGGCCATCTTGGCGGAGCGTATCGAGTTCGTTTTTAAAAAAGGCTTCGTAATTCATGGGGCAATTTCCCGATTGGATGTATTCAGCAGCAAGATGAGTCTGTTTTGGGCGATAAAGTCG
This sequence comes from Hyphomicrobiales bacterium, assembly GCA_947374125.1. Taxonomy (GTDB): domain Bacteria; phylum Pseudomonadota; class Alphaproteobacteria; order Rhizobiales; family Beijerinckiaceae; genus CAIUPE01. Next base: position 14,528 of record CANCAR010000047.1, read on the forward strand.
CCTTCACGGTGGCAAATTCGATCGGGCTTTCGCTCCGGAACTTTGACTTCGATGGTTTCGAACGGCTCGGCAGCGACCAATTCCATAATTTTTCGAAAGGAAGCGGTAAAACCAGCATCCAATGCTCAACCAAAGCGAGGCCCATCATGGTCGCTAGCAAGGTAAACCCTATGCTTTCCGCCATATCGGTGGCATCTGCAACTTTGCCGACCAGAAAGATCGTGCCTGTTGTCGCAAGCGTAACCGACAGCGGAAACAAAAGATTCATGGGACGCTGGGTCATAAAGCTTTTGAGGACTTCCATGTGCGGGGGGACAAATTCCTCCGACACATTGCGTACACCCAAAAAGACATTCAGGCGCGCGCTCAAATTCATTCCCCAGAGCAGGAGATAGGTCCAAAGCCCGAACTGATTATCGGCGTTCCAAGTGATCGTCGCGAT
>CANCAR010000048.1 GCA_947374125.1 Hyphomicrobiales bacterium
GGATTACGGTAATGAGGAATTGCTGACCATTTCGGAAACGATGCTCGCCAAGCAAAATTACCATTTTGACCCTGAGGCTCGCGCCATTATGGCGTCCTATATCGACAAACGCCGCCAGCAACCGCACTTCGCCAATGCCCGCTCCATCCGCAATGCCCTTGACCGCGCACGGTTAAGACAGGCAAACCGTTTGTTCAGTTCCTCGAACGGTCCATTGGACGCCGAGGCGCTGTCCACCATTGCGGCGGAAGATATAGCGGCGAGCCGCGTGTTCTCCGGCGGGATCGATTCCAAGACCAGCTAAACCAGAAGAAAGCAATTTGTATGACCGGCAAGACCCTGATCGCTCCCTCCGTCCTTTCCGCCGATTTCTCCAAACTCGGCGATGAGGTTGAAGCTGTTGTGAAAGCCGGTGCCGACTGGATTCATCTCGATGTGATGGACGGCCATTTTGTGCCCAACATCACCTTCGGCCCGCCCGTGATTAAAGCCATCCGCAACCGGACGGATAAGATCTTCGACTGCCATTTGATGATCGCGCCAGCGGATCCCTACCTCGCAGCCTTTGCTGATGCGGGGTGCGACTACATCACGGTGCATGCGGAAGCTGGCGTGCACTTGGATCGCTCGCTGCAAACCATTCGCGCTCTGGGAAAAAAGGCGGGCGTTTCGCTTAATCCATCGACGCACGAAAGCGTGATTGAATATGTGCTGGATCGGCTTGATCTCGTGCTGTTGATGACGGTGAACCCCGGCTTTGGCGGGCAAGCGTTTATTCCTTCGGTGATTGAGAAAGTCGCCCGCGTGAAGAAGATGATTGGCACGCGTGATATTCGCATCGAGATCGATGGGGGTGTGACGCCAGAAACCGCACTGCAATTAACAGCGGCTGGTGCCGATGTGCTTGTCGCGGGCTCGGCGGTGTTTAAAGGTGGGCCTTCACACTATGCGAGCAACATCGCAGCGATCCGATCGGTCGCTGACGCTGCCGCGCGTTGAAGGAATAAGACCATGCCAACGATCCTTTTTGATCTCGATGGAACCTTGATCGACTCCGCTCCCGATATTGCAGCAGCGCTCAACCGCGTGCTGGATGCGGCCGGTCTTGATACGATGAGCGTTCCAGAGGTGGGCTTATTGATCGGCGAGGGCGTCGCCCGCCTTGTCGAAAAGGCGTTTGCCGCCCGCGGTGTCGTATTGACGGCAGAGCGTCTTGCCGTTGAGGCCGCCTTGATGAACCGCCTCTATGATGCAGCTTTGACGGTTGATACCTTTGTGCTTCCCCATGCATTGGAAGCGGTCGCCGCGCTGCATGGCGAGGGGTTCCGTACGGCTGTCGTTTCCAACAAACCCGGCCATTTAACGCGTCAGATCGTTGATCATTATCGACTGACGCCGTTTCTCCATGCGGTGCAGGGGGCGGAAGATCATCTGCCGAAAAAGCCCGCCCCGGATATGCTGTTACACGCGATGGAAAAAGCCGGTGGCAGCGTGTCGGATACGATCATGGTCGGCGATAGTGGTATCGATGTCAAAGCCGCTCGTAATGCAGGCGTTCCGGTGATTTTGGTGCGTGGCGGCTATACAACCGTTCCGGTCGACGAATTGGGTGCCGATATCGTGATTGAGCATTTAGGCCATTTACGCGCAGCGCTCATAAGCCTCGCCCGGACCGCTTGATCCATGTCGCTGAAGGCGTTGATTTTTGATGTCGATGGCACGCTCGCGGAAACGGAAGAGCTGCACCGCGCGGCGTTTAATCAGGCCTTTTCCGAAGCAGGCATAGACTGGTTTTGGACCGAAGACGATTATGAGAAGTTGCTCAAAGTAACCGGCGGCAAAGAGCGCATCCTTGCGCATGCAAAAGCGATTGGCGCGGAAAACATCGACCCCACCCCACTGCATCTTCGCAAGACAGCGCTTTATAATGACCTCCTTCGCGCTGGTGCCTTGCCGCTTCGCCCAGGCGTTGAGGGGTTGATCCGTCATGCGCGAACGGCGGGCTTAAAGCTTGCCATCGCCACCACAACAAGCCGCGAGAATATCCATACGCTGTTGGATGTAAGCTTCGGTCCTGACGCCCGTTCGTGGTTCAGCGCCATTTGCACCGGCGAGGATGTGACGCTCAAAAAGCCGGATCCGGAAGTCTATCAGATCGCGCTAGAACGCTTAGGTCTGCCTGCTTCCGCTTGTATGGCGTTTGAGGATACGCGCAATGGTATTTTGGCTGCGCGCGGCGCGGGACTCGATGTGGTTGTAACGCCAAGCCGCTATTCGGCTGCCGAGGATTTTTCTGGGGCGTTGGCGGTGATACCAACGCTTGAAAGCCACCATCTAAAAAGCGAGCAGAGCCTTGCCCCGCTCGCTTTCTTGTTGGCTTAGAACAGCCCTTCGACCTCGCCCTTTTCATTGAGCTTAATGACTTCGGCGGATGGCACGCGGGGCAGGCCCGGCATGGTCATGATCTCACCGCAGATAGCCACAATAAAGCCCGCACCCGCCGAGAGGCGTACTTCACGCACGGGAATCGAATGGCCGGTTGGCGCACCACGCACATTCGGATCGGTCGTAAACGAATACTGCGTCTTCGCCATGCAGACGGGGAGATGGCCATAGCCTGCCGCTTCCCATACCTTCAACTGATCGCGGATCGATTTGTCAGCAATAACCGCTTCAGCATGGTAGATTTTCTTGGCGACCGTTTCGATTTTTTCGAACAATGGCATCGCGTCTGGATAGAGCGGCTGGAAATTGGCAACGCCCGATTCCGCAAGCTCGACAACCTTATGTGCAAGCTCTTCAATCCCCGCCGAACCCTGCGCCCAATGCTTGCAGAGGATGGCTTCCGAGCCTTGGCTCGCAACGAAGTCTTTTACGGCTTGGATTTCTGCGTCTGTGTCTGAGAAGAAGTGGTTGATGGCAACGACTACCGGCACGCCAAAGCCCTTGGTGTTGGCGATGTGCCGGCCCAGATTGGCACAGCCTTTCTTGACCGCATCGACATTCTCAGCACCCAGATCAGCCTTAGCAACACCACCATTCATCTTCATCGCGCGCACGGTGGCGACGATAACGGCAGCCGATGGCTTCAAGCCAGCCTTGCGGCACTTGATGTCAAAGAACTTTTCAGCGCCCAAATCAGCACCGAAGCCTGCTTCGGTGACCACATACTCGCCGAGCTTCAACGCGGCGGTTGTCGCAATCACCGAGTTGCAGCCATGCGCGATATTGGCAAACGGGCCGCCATGCACGAAGGCTGGGTTGTTCTCGAGCGTCTGCACGAGGTTAGGCTGCATCGCGTCCTTCAGGAGCACCGCCATGGCGGTATCGGCCTTGATGTCGCGGCAATAGACAGGCGTCTTGTCGCGGCGATAGGCCACGACAATGTCGCCCAAACGCTTCTCAAGATCGTGCAAATCTTTTGAAAGGCACAAAATCGCCATCACTTCGGAGGCGACCGTAATATCAAAGCCCGTCTGACGCGGGAAGCCGTTCGACACACCACCCAGCGAAACGACAATATCGCGCAACGCACGGTCGTTCATGTCCATGACGCGACGCCACACGACGCGGCGTTCGTCGATGCCGAGCTCATTGCCCCAATAGATGTGGTTATCGATCATGGCGGACAGCAAATTATGCGCCGAGGTGATCGCGTGGAAATCGCCGGTGAAATGAAGGTTCATCTCCTCCATCGGCACGACCTGCGCATAACCGCCGCCTGCTGCACCACCCTTCATGCCGAAATTCGGGCCGAGGGAGGCTTCGCGGATGCAGACAATCGCCTTCTTGCCGATGCGGTTCAAACCATCGCCCAAGCCGACCGTCGTCGTCGTCTTGCCTTCGCCTGCGGGTGTTGGATTAATCGCGGTGACCAAAATCAGTTTGCCGTCTTTGCGGCTTTCCAAAGATTTCAAAAAGCTCTGGCCGACCTTCGCTTTATCATGGCCATAGGGGAGTAGATCGTCCGCCGGAATACCAAGCTTGGCACCAATCGCCATAATGGGCTGCTTCTTCGCCTCGCGGGCTATTTCGATGTCGGTCTTAACGGCCATTGTTCTGCTCCCTTGTGTCAGGTTTCCGCCTGATCCAGCGTGATGTTTCATGCCGCATGATGCGACTAAATTCTATCAAATTTCCGTCAGGAACTTGTGCAAGACAGGCGGAGACTTGACAATAACTCTTTTTCGATAGCGCAATCCCGTCATGGCATGGCGTTAAGAGACAAGAGGTATTCTAGCATGAGTATTCCTAGGTCGCTTCTGGATCATTTGCGGCTACCCGCCATCGCGGCACCGCTATTTTTAGCCTCCGGCCCCGATATCGTCATTGAAACCTGCCGTTCTGGCGTCATCGGCACCTTTCCCGCGCTGAACCAACGCAGCACGCAAGGCTTGGAATCCTGGCTCGATGAGATCATCGAACGCCTGTCAGCTTTCCCAAAGGCTGCTCCGTTCGGTGTTAATCTGATCGTCCATAAAACCAATATTCGCTTGCAGGCCGATCTCGAAACGGTGGTGAAATATCGCGTTCCTCTGGTCATCACCTCGCTTGGCGCGGTGCGGGATGTGGTGGATGCCGTGCATTCTTACGGCGGCCTTGTGTTTCACGATGTGATCAGCCGACGGCACGCCGAAAAAGCCGCAGAAGCTGGCGTTGACGGATTGATCGGCGTTTCGGCGGGTGCGGGCGGTCACGCAGGCAATCTCAATCCCTTCGCTCTGATCAACGAGATCAAATCGGCGTTTTCGGGAACGGTGATTTTGTCAGGCTCTATCAGCACGGGCCGCGAGATCGCCGCAGCCCGATTGATGGGGGCGGATATGGCCTATCTCGGCACCCGGTTTCTCGCGACCCGCGAGGCCCAAATTGACCCGGCCTATCGCTACATGATCCTCGATTCGCGCGCCGCCGATATCGTCTACACGCCCAATATCTCAGGCGTGAATGCCAATTTCATGCGCCAAAGCATTATTGCCGCAGGGCTCGATCCGGATCAACTGCCACCGCATGCGAAGCTCGATATGTCGTCTGAGGCCAAGGTCTGGAAGACGATTTGGTCAGCGGGCCAAGGCGTCGGGGCCATATCTTCTGTGATGGGTGCAGCTGAGCTGTGCGAGCAGCTCATTGTCGAATACCGTGAATCTGTTGCGGCAATGCAGCACGACGCTTTTGCCCATTAGAACACGTCGTGTTCGAATGGGTTCTATCGATATTTTTCGACAAAAGCCTCGGCACCAAGTGCCCGAAAATCGGGTAATGCGACCCGTAGCTTTTCATGGTCCCAATCCCACCAAGCGAGCTCCTGCAACGCATCAGCAACTTTTTCCGGAAACCGACGGCGCACCGGCTTGGCGGGAACTCCGGCTACAATCATATAGGGCGCGACGTCTTTGGTGACCACCGCACCAGCCGCAACAACGGCTCCTGTCCCGATGCTACGACCAGGCAAAATGATCGCTCCATGGCCAATCCACACATCATGGCCAATCGTGACGGGGGTGGAGCGTCGCCAATTGAAAAACTCGGTATCATCCGCTTCGCCCTCGAAATAGGCGCTGGCGCGATAGGTGAAATGCGCTTGTGTCGCCCGATGCATCGGATGATTGCCGGGATTGATCCGGACCATCGCGGCGATTGAGCAGAATTTTCCGATTGTCGTATAGATGACATCGCCATCGTTCACGATATACGAATAGTCGTCTAACCTACTTTCGACAAACTTCGTCCGCGCGCCAATTTCCGTATATCGCCCAAGGTCCGACCGAGCGACCATGGCCGTTGGATCGATGGATGGTTCAATTCCGAGTTTAGTACCTGCCATGATAGCCTCTCCTTTGTTCCCGAAACATGATCTGCAAGGTGCGCTTGTTCTGGTTGTCGGCCCATCGGGCAGCGGCAAGGACACGTTGATCGGTCTGGCCCGTCACGCATTGGCGAACGATCCGAAGTTCATCTTCCCGCGCCGCGTGATCACCCGCACGGCCTTGGCTGATGCGGAAGACCACGACACGATGGAGCTTGACGCCTTTCTTAAAGCCGAGGCCGAAGGCCGCTTTGCCTTGAGCTGGGGCGCCCACGGCCTTCGCTATGGCATTCTTGGCGATCACCTCGCGTCTGTTCCAGAAGGTGCTACGGCAATCATCAATGTTTCGCGCGGTGCCATTCCTCATGCCGAAAAGCTTGGCTGCCGCGTTACGGTTCTGTCGATTGTCTGCGATCCTGCTCTGCTGGCCGAGCGCATCGCCAAACGTGGGCGTGAAACGGTCGAGGAGATCGCTGCCCGGTTGAAACGCGAAGCGCCGATCGTTGTGACATCCGCCAAACTCGTGGAAATACGCAATGAAACCCGCCCCGAAGATGTGGCCCAGCCGGTGATAGACGCCATTTGCGCGGCTTAAGCCGTTAGGTAAGGCGGACACTGTCGATGATCCGAAAGCGAGCGGCGGGCGTTTCCTGTCTGAACAGGCAAATCCGGTCGATCGTTAAGGTTCCCGGGGCAGTTCCAACCTGATAGGCGTCGGCAAGCGTTGTACGCATAGCGCCCCGATCATCCGCGTGCAGCGGGCCGGTGAGCGTCATGTGAAAGCGGAATTCCTCATGTACGTAAGGATATCCGAACCGGTCCAGATAATCGGTCTGCCGACTGGTGAGCGGGGATTTGAGACGGCGCTCGCGGTCAGACGAAGATAACGGCGCGCGAAACGCGTCGAAATGGTTGACCACGAGACTCGCTAAAGCGTTGATCTCATTAGCATCCCCAAGCGGCGTCAAAGCGAGAAACGGCCCGATGGGGGATACATCCAGCCCAATTGTTGCAACGGCGGGCGTTTTCTCCGCGAAACGGTGTATTGCAACCTTCAATGCGTCTTCATCCACACCGACTGCCAAAAAGAAAGGCGCTTTCAGCGTGGCATGAAACCCGTATTTACGGGGCTCTGCCGTCAGATCCGGCCAGCGCTCGGCGAGCGCTCCCGCAAAATCGGGAATGGCTTGATCCTCGCCCGTGACCGCATCATAGCCCACCACCGACGAGCCAAACCGCCAAAGCGGCGTATCGGCCTCTGGCGCATAATAGAGCGCGTAACGGGCGGGCTGATCGGTCATGGTCAGAACGCCACCCGACCATTCGACCAGAGCCCGCGCACGACGGGCGTCGGGCCAAGGGCGCGGAACCGCAAAATATCGGCCCGCAATCCGGCTTTGAGATGACCGCGATCTTTCAAGCCCACCATATCGGCGACCTTCCAGGTTACTTTGGCCATCGCATCGGGGAAGCTGATCCCGTACTCGCCATTCAGCCGCAAGACGGCCTGCAACAGGCTGGCGGGGACATAATCGGACGAAAGACCGTCGAGCAGTCCGAGCTTGGCCAATTCAGCCGCCGATACGCCGCCTGAATGCGACCCACCGCGAACGACATTCGGCGCGCCCATGATGGTCGCCAGACCCTTCCGCTTCGCGGCTTCCGCTGCCACAACCGTTGTCGGAAATTCCGAGATCACGGCACCTGAACGCACGCCCGCGTCGACATCGTCCTCGGTCGTATCATCATGGGTTGCAATCGGAATGCCGCGTGAGCCGAACATCTCGACGATGGCCGGCCAATTGCGTTCGAGATTTTTTGGGCCGTGCTCCATGCGCAGTGCCACGTCTTCGTCATATTGCGCTTCGGTCTTTTCGCCCGTTCCCATCGCATAACGCTTGAGATTATCGAGATTGCGCCATTGCCGCTGGCCGGGCGTGTGGTCCATCAGCGAGACGAGCCGGACAATCGGATTATTCGCGAAGGGGGCCACGTCATCGACAAGCTCGTCGCCGGTCAACTCGCAGCGGATATGAATGCAGTGGTCAATTCGGAAGGATTGTGTCGCAATCCCTTCCTCAACCGCGCGAATCACCTGTGGGAAGATTTCACGGCGATAATCTTTCTGGCCGTAAATCGATCCGGCGCAGATCGAGTCGTAGACGGTGGTAACGCCTGCTGCTGCCATTTGCGCGTCATGCGCCAAAGCCGCCGCTAGCCCGTTTGGCCAGAACACGCCGGGGCGCGGAACAAAATGCTTTTCCATATTGTCGGTGTGCATTTCGACAATGCCGGGGGTAACATAATCACCATCGACATCAACGGCGGATGGAACGGAAGTTCGCCCGGAATCAAGCGATTTGATACCGCTTTCATCGAAAACAATGGTTCCGTTCAGCGTTTCATTTTCGAGGACGAGGGTGGCGTTGGTGAGGATCGTTTCGGTCATGGTCAGGCTGCTGCTCTATAGGCGGTGAGGTCTAATCGACGGGTGGCGACGCGGTCGCGAACCGCTTCGTCGTGAAAAATGCCGACAATGGCAGAACCCGCCTTGCGGGCTTCATCAATCAGCTCAACGACCACATCGCGATTGGTCGCATCGAGCGAGGCCGTAGGCTCATCCAAAAGTAAGACCGGCGAAGGGTCAACAAAGCTGCGCGCAATGTTGACGCGCTGCTGCTCGCCGCCGGAGAAGGTGGTTGGGGCCAATGACCATAGCCGCTCGGGCAGATTAAGCCGCGCCAACATATCGCCTGCGCGGCGGCTGGCCTCATCGTCCGTCACGCCACGCGCTAGCATGGGGTCTTTGACAATATCGATGGTTTTCACACGCGGGATCACGCGCAAAAATTGGCTCACAAAGCCGAGCGTCTTGCGGCGCGCTTCGAGTACCCGCCGTGGGGTCGCCGTCACAATATCAACAAAGTCCCCGCCGTGGCGGACATGCACATGGCCTAGGGTCGGGCGATAATTGCCATAGAGGATACGCAGAAGCGTCGATTTCCCGACGCCCGATTGGCCATGCAAAATCACCGCCTCACCGCGCTCAACGGTAAAGCTGACTTCTGCAAACACCGGTAGCGTTACGCTGCCTTGGTTGTGCAAAACGAATTGCTTGGTAAGGCCTTCAGCCTTGAGCATCATAGTCATAAGTGGGTCGCCTTTGCGGTTGCTCTAGGCTTGGTCGATGACAGTTTCGCGACAAGATCACGTCTTAGGCTGCGAGAACGGCGGAAGTGAGAAGCTGGGTATAAGCATGCTGCGGATCATCGAGCACTTGATCGGTTAGACCTTCCTCAACAACGGCCCCATCTTTCATTACCATCAACCGATCCGTGAGCAGTCGAGCGACAGCCAGATCATGGGTAACGATTACGGCAGCAATGCCTAGGTCGCGCACCAATACCCGCAATAAATCGAGCAAACGCGCCTGCACGGATACGTCCAATCCGCCCGTTGGTTCATCCATAAACACAAGGCGAGGCTCAGGCACAAGAACGCGTGCGATTTGCAAGCGCTGCTGCATGCCGCCGGAGAATTGTCGCGGACGATCATCGATTCGGTCTTCGCCGATCTCCACGCGGGTAAGCCAATCAATCGCTGCAGCTCTGATCTTGCCATAATGCCGGTCGCCGCGATCCATTAACCGCTCGCCGACATTCCCCCCGGCTGAAACATCCATGCGTAATCCATCGCGCGGGTTCTGGTGCACAATGCCCCATTCGGTGCGCATCAGCTTGCGGCGGGTAGGCTCTGGAATATCAAACAGGCTGATCGGCTTGTCCGCATGGCGGAACATGACTTCGCCCCCGGTCGGGCGGTCAATGCCGGCTAGGCACCGCAGCAAAGTTGATTTGCCCGAACCCGACTCACCCACAACGCCAAGCACTTCGCCCGGCCAAAGGGAGAAAGACACGTCCCGGCAGCCGATGCGATCACCATAGAGCTTGGTGAGTTTTTGCGCGATCAGGATTGGATCGGGCTCGGCGTTCATATCATGCACCCTTTCAAGCGACATCGGAGCCCCCTTCGACATGGCCGACATAGGCCAGCGCTTCGGCGGTCGCGAGTTCTTTGCCAACATGGCCTTTGGCCCGCCGATCCTCGCAATAGGAGCTATCCGAGCACACAAACATGCGCCCACCGCGATCATCCGTGATGACTTCATCGAGATAGCTATCGTTAGCCGCACACAGCGCGCAGGGTTCCGTCCAGCTTTGGACCGTGAAGGGATGATCCTCGAAATCGAGGCTTTTGACGGAGGTATAGGGCGGGATCGCGTAAATCCGCTTTTCGCGGCCCGCACCAAATAATTGCAAGGCGGGCATATCATCCATTTTCGGATTGTCGAATTTCGGAATAGGCGTCGGCGACATCACATAGCGACCATTAACCAGCACCGGATAGGAATAGGTGGTCGCTACATGGCCATAACGGGCGATGTCTTCATAAAGCCTGACATACATGCCGCCATATTCCGCCCAAGCATGCATTTTGCGGGTCTCGGCCTCGGAGGGTTCAAGCTTGCGCAGAGGCTCCGGCTGCGGCACCTGATAGACGAGAATTTGCCCCGCTTCTAAGGGCTTCTCAGGAATCCGGTGGCGCGTTTGAATGATCGTCGCATCTTCCGTTAGCTCGGTCGTAGCAACGCCCGACACCCGCTCGAAAAAGCGGCGGATGGAGACGGCGTTGGTTGTATCATCCGCGCCTTGGTCGATGACTTTGAGCGTATCCGCAGGGCCTATCAATGCGGCTGTGATCTGAATACCGCCCGTACCCCAGCCACGCGCCAAGGGCATTTCGCGGCTACCGAACGGCACTTGGTAACCCGGTATGGCAATCGCTTTCAGCAATGCACGACGGACCATTCGCTTGGTCTGCTCGTCGAGATAGCCGAAATTGTAATCGGGATCGTGATGGGGCGTGTTCATTCCGCCGCCTCCTTCATGGTCGCGGCACGCTCTTCCTGCTCGCGCCTGATCTTGCGCAAGAGTTCAAGCTCGCCTTGGAAATCGACGTAATGTGGCAATTTCAAATGTTCGACAAAGCCCGAGGCTTCCACATTATCCGCATGGTACAGCACGAATTCTTCTTGCTGCGCCGGATAGTCTGCCGCCTCGCCAAACTCGCGGGCCTTCAACGAGCGATCCAGAATCGCCATCGACATTGCCTTGCGCTCGGCATGGCCGAAGGAGAGGCCGTAGCCCCGTGTGAACTGCGGCGGTTGGTCTTTCGATCCTTGGAACTGGTTGACCATTTGGCATTCGGTCAGCGTGATATCGCCCAGATCAACCGCAAAGCCCAATTCTTCGGGGACAAACTCAACCGCCACTTCGCCTAAGCGGATTTCACCGGCGAAGGGATGGTTACCGCCAAAGCCGCGTTGCACGGAATAGGCAAGCCCTAGCAAAAAGCCCTCGTCGCCCCGCGCCAGCGTTTGCAAACGCACATCGCGGTCGGCTGGAAACTCAATCGGGTCGCGGGTGAGGTCGAAGGGGCGCGGATCACCCTCAGGCGGCAACTCCGCTTCCATCAACCCTTCATCCCCCAAAATATCGGGAACACGCGGCATCGCCGCATCAAGCCGATCAGCAGATGTTTGCGCTTCGGGTGCTTCACCACTCGCCATCAACGCAAAGTCAAACAGCCGATGCGTATAGTCATAGGTCGGGCCTAACACCTGCCCGCCCGGCAAATCCTTATAGGTCGCCGAGATGCGACGGCGGATCGCCATGTTTGAAGTGTCGAGCGGCACGGAGGAGCCGAAGCGCGGCAGCGTGGTGCGATAGGCGCGCATCAAAAACGCGGCCTCAATCATATCGCCTTGGGCTTGCTTAAGTGCGAGTGCACTAAGGTCTTCATCATAGAGCGAGCCCTCGTTCATCACGCGGGCGACAGCCAACTGCATTTGCTCGCGGATTTGGGCGACCGAGAGTTCGGGAACCGAGACATCGCCGCGCCGCTCTTCGGCGACCAGATCATGGGTTGCGAGAATGGCGGCCTCACCGCCTTTGACGGCTACATACATGGTTTAAGCTCCCGCAATCTGGGTGGTGCGCGGAAGGCCAGCGATGGCAGAGCCCGCGACAAAGATCAGATCAACGCCCAGGGGAAACAGGGCATTGTTTTCGGCAATCTCGTCCCAAAACGAGGGATGAACGCCGAGGGGCGCAAAAGTTGTTGTGGTTTGAATGCCGGGGCCCCTCAATGTTTGCGGCGAACCGCCCGAAAGCGCCTCGCACACAATAATCACGGTTGTTGATGTGTCAGGATAGCGATCCTCGCCCAGATTAAAGGCACCGAGATGCGTGTCGGGAGAGGCGGCATCCATAAGCGCAAATTTTGCGTTTGTTTTGCTCGACGCCACCGGAGCGCCCGAATGAAACGCCAGCCAACGGCGGGTTTCATCATATCCCTCCGGCAACCAGACAGGCGTTTCATAATCGGCAAGCGTCAGGAGAATCGAGGCCGCTGCAGCAGGTAACCCAGCGGGAGCACCCGCGAGATCGTCTGCCAATGTGAACACCTTACCCGGCGCGGAAAGCGCATCGAGGAGGGTGCGGAAAACCGTCTGCGATCCAAAGACCGGATCGGCGAGGCCTGAGGCGAGATGCGTTGCCACAGATTGCGTCATGATCAGCCATCTCCCCGGACGAGCGTAAAGAAATTCACTTTCGTGGCCGCCGCCTTGCGCGAGGCGAGTTCGCGCCGCTCTTTCTGGTCGTTTGCCAGCCGATCAATATGGCGCAGCAAAGCACCCTTTTCCTCGCCATTGCCTTGCAGCAGCGCATCAATCACAGCCGCCTGCTCTGCCTTTTTACGGTCTCGACCAAGGGCGTAGGAAAATCCCATCGTGCCATCCGGCAACCGCACCACGCACCGCGTCATCGTGGCTTCGCCCACATTGAAACGCCGTCCGCCGCCGCCCGCGCGCCCCTCAACCATCACCGTCCCGGTTTCGGGGCGTTTGATCATTTCATAAGGAGGAAGCGGACCTAAAAGTGCCGCCACTTCGCTTGAGGAGGCGCGAGCGAGCACGCCCATCCAAAACGGTCGAGAGAGGTGAGCATCCGCTGTCTTCACTGGGCGAAACTCCGGTTGATTGATCAAGCAAATTAATATAGGTCTAGACCTATTAAATGGTTTTCGAAAAAAGGTCTATACTTTTGAAATGACGCTTTCGTGACGCGGAGAATGCCAATGCCCAGCCAAAGCATCAAAAAGTCCGAGGCCACGACCGCTTGGCGGCGCATTGCCGATGATTTGGCCAGCGAAATCAGCCACGGTAATTTTGCCCCCGGTAAAGGCCTTCCTACCGCCATCGAGATTGCGGCCCGCTATGGCGTTCATCGCCACACCGCACGCCATGCGCTGAAGCATTTGCAAGATCAGGGACTGGTATCGGTCGAGCAGGGCAGGGGCAGCTTTGTCACGGGCCGCCGCTTTCCCTATCGCATTGGCCGCTCGGTCAGCTTCCGCCAGAATTTTAAAGCTGCTGGTATGGCGGCTTCGGGCCGTGTGCTCTCTGTGCATTGCATCACTGTGCCAAGCAGCATCGCGCAATCTTTGAATATAGCGACGTCGGAAACCGTCTGGCGCGTCGAATCGCTCAATCTGGGCGGGGGGAAGCCCATTTCGCTCTCGATCCATTACGTATCAACCACGCGGTTTCCTGATTTCCCAACGGTTTTGAAAGACAGCAACACTTCGATATCCGAGACGTTTCGGCATTATGGGATCGAGGCCTATCAACGGTTTTCGACCTCGCTCTCGGCACGAATCGCCACACAAGAAGAGGCAGCTCGCCTTGATCTGAGCTATGGCGATCCTGTGCTGACCTCGGAGGGCATTGACGGTCTGCCCGATGGCACACCGCTGCAAGTGGTCGAAAGCGCGTTTACGCCCGCACGCGTTCAGTTTGTGGTCGAGCCGGACTAGAGCATGGTTCGCAAAAGCGGATGCCGGTTTTGCGATAAAAACCATGCTCAAACAAAGAGTTTAGACTAAGGTGCATCTTAGTCTAAACTGGCCTTGCTCCGATCAGTGATGTCCGCAGCTTTCCGGAAATCCAATCGATCAGCGCAACGGTGATCAGCACCATCACAATGATAAATGAGGTCTGCTTCCATTCCAGCGTTCGAATGGTCTCGGTCAAATAAAGGCCGATGCCGCCAGCACCAACAATGCCGATAATGGTCGCCGACCGCGTGTTGGATTCGAAATAATACAATACCTGACTGGCAATCACCGGCAGGATTTGCGGAACGATGCCGAAGCGGATGGCCTCAGCACGCGTGCCACCGGTTGAGACAATGCCTTCGACCGGCTTTTTATCCGCGCTTTCGATGGCCTCCGAAAACAGCTTACCGAATGCGCCAAAGTCCGACGTGATGATCGCCAATACGCCCGCAAAGGGGCCAAGGCCAACCACACCAATCCAGATCAACGCCCAGATCAGGGTATCGATGCCCCGGATAATATCCAGAAAGCGCCGCACAAGCAGGTGGATGATCGGGTTGGTTACAATATTGCCGGCCGCAAGAAATCCAAACGGCAGAGCCAGAAGTGCGGCACCAATCGTACCCAGAAACGCCATCGAAAGAGTCTCAACGAGGCCTTTCATAAAGACTTTCGCAATTTCGAAAGTGCCGGGATTAGGAGGAAGCATCAGCCCCAAGATCCAAAAGAATTTCCCCGTACCGTCTGCCATGCGGTCGATCGAAAATCCAAGTGTCCCGATGCCATAGGCATAGAGCGCCAACATCGCACCCAGGAAGGCGATAATCGAGAAGCGGCGGCGCAGGTTGGGCTTGAATTTGTCCGGATGCCTCATACGCAATTCGGCGGTATTTGAGACCGCTACGGGGCTCCGACGAGGTGAAGAAGCCATGGACTTCGCTGTTTCAGGACGGGTCATCGCGCTGCCTCCAGATCAACCAACCGATGGCGTAGTTTTTCGGTAAAAAAATCGATGATCATCACCGTGGCGATGATCATGATCAGGAGGGCGCTGATGTCTGCATAGTAGAATTTGCGGATGTATTCGATGAGCGTTTGGCCGATGCCGCCAGCGCCGACAAAGCCCATCACCGACGCACCACGAACATTGACCTCAAAGCGTAAGAGCGAATAGCTCAAGAAATTCGATAAGACCTGTGG
>CANCAR010000049.1 GCA_947374125.1 Hyphomicrobiales bacterium
CCAGCAGAACGCTGCGAAGCGCCAAATCCAGCCTAGAAGCAATACCAGCAATCTCCCGCCCTCGTTCGGGATGCCTCGGCGCAATGATGGTGAGTAGATCAGGAAAGCGCGCAACCAGCGCACGATGGGCTTCAATCACCTGCGTTTCCTCACCCGCATGGGTCGAGGCCGCCAACCATACAGGCCTCGCACCAATCAACGCTTCAAGGCCCGAAACTGCGGTAGGGGACGCTGGCGGAGGAGCGGCATCAAATTTGAGGTTCCCAGTAACCGTTACCCGCGAGGCCCCCAAGCGGACAAGCCGTTCAGCGTCAAGCTGGGTTTGCGCAAGACAAAGATCGAATTGAGAAAATAAAAATCCCGCCATTGACGGCATTTTTTGCCATCGTCGAAAACTTCGATCCGATAGTCTGGCATTAGCCAAAACCATTGGAATTTTTCTTTGATGGGTCTCTTTCAGAATATTCGGCCAAATCTCTGATTCAGCGAAGATAACGAGATCGGGCCGCCAATGATCCAAAAACCGTCGAGCATAGGAGGTTACATCAAGCGGGATATATTGGTGGGTGGTGCCCTCAGGCAACCGCCTAGCGAGCACATCTGCGGACGTCACCGTACCCGATGTCACGACCACGGAGACATCGGCGCTCGCCATTTCATCGATTAAGGGCAGCAAGGACAGGCATTCACCAACGCTCGCCCCGTGCACCCACACAACGGGCCCACTAGGCCTGCTGCGAGAAGGTTCTCCGCGCCGCTCGCCTAGTCGGGCACGATCCTCTTTCTTTCGGCGCGACCGTTCTAAAAGCATCAGCTGTAAAAACGGCCGAGCAGCATCGGTAAGAAGCTTATAAAACCGGAGGCCCGAAGGGTGCCGTCTCATCGATGGATGGCCTTCAACACGGCACCCGGATCAACCGTACCTAGTTTGGCATATGCACGGTCATGAATGTCATCAAGGCTATTTTCCAAGCGCTGCCGCGCCGCCTCTTGGGTTGCCTCATCGGCATCGCGTGCCACATAAATCGGTTCCCCCCGCATGATGACGCCGCGGGCAAAGGGCAAACAAATGCTCGTGCGGTCCCAATTTTTCAAGTCAATCCGTCGACTGGAGGCAACAACCAGAGGATAGATGGGTCGACCCGAGAGTCGAGCCAATGCGATAATGCCAGCACCCGCCACCCTAGCAACCTTGGGCACGTCCGGTGTCATCACAACGATTTGTCCGCCTTCAAGGGCTTTGAGCATGGCGCGCAAGCCCGCAGCTCCGCCCTTCCGCTCCAATTTCCGCTGATCGCCGCCCGAGGCGCGGATCGCGCTGATTCCCATTTTTTCGCACGCTGAGGCGATCACTCCGCCATCCCCATGCCGGGTGATCATCACGGAAACCGGAGCCCCCTTCCACATGGCGAGCGGAAGCATAAAGTTCTGCCCATGCCACATGGTGCAGATAAACGGCGTATCAGCCATTAACTGATCAACGATATCTGAAGGCTCATAGTCAAACCGCGTGGTGGCACGGACAAATTTCAGATAGGCAGCCAAAAGCCCGCCGATAAACGCCTGAATCAAAGGATATCGAGCAATGGCTTTCAACATTGGATGTTTGGGAACCGTTTCAGTGCGCTTAACCGTTTGCCGCAGTTTGTGGCTCTAGCAAGCGATGAAGATGAACAATGAAATAGCGCATCTGGGCATTGTCCACCGTCGCCTGCGCCTTAGCCTTCCAAGCCGCCTGAGCGGAGGCATAATTAGGGAAAATGCCAACAATGTCGAGCCTGCCAAGATCATTGAACGTCACACTGTCCAGATCAACAAGTTCACCACCGAACACGAGATGGAGCAATTGCTGGTTTTCAGTCGTCTTTTGAAGCTGGGACATGGTAAAATTCCGCTGATAGATGAGGGCTAAGAGATAGGATCATAGGTCGTTGACGGCATTGATCGTGCAATGCAACTAAACTTACCCTCCGAAATGCCGCACTGCAGCATCAAGCGCAAGCCCCCCGAACAGAATAAGGCCGGCATTCCGGTTTGACCGGAAGATGGCTAAGGCTCCGACACCATCCATGTGATCAACGCGCATCACTTGCCAAAACAAATGCGCTGCAAAAAGACCGACGCCCAAATAGGCAAAAGGCCCGACAGAAGCCAAATGCACCGCGAGAACCATCAACAGTGCCGCAGCACCATAAAACGCCGCGACGGCCATTTTTGTTCGCCTGCCAAACAGCAACGCCGTGGACCGAATGCCCGCAATTGCATCATCCTCAAGGTCTTGTATCGCGTAAACGGTGTCGTATCCCATCGTCCAAAAAATAGCAGATCCATACAGCAAGAGTGCCGGCATGCCGAGCCCGCTAAATTCCGCAGCCCAACCCATCAAAGCTCCCCAGGAAAATGCCAATCCCAGCACAGCTTGGGGCCAAGAGGTGATCCGCTTCATGAAGGGATAGGCCAAGACCGGAAGCATAGCGCAAAAGCCAAGGACCACAGCAAACCAATTGAACGACAACAACACGCCTAGCCCGATGAGGCATTGCAGCCCACAGAATAACAGCGCGGACTTAACACCCACCGCCCCGCTCGCAACAGGCCGGTTGCGCGTGCGCTCAACCAATCGATCGAGATCACGATCAACAATATCGTTATAGGTCGAACCCGCACCGCGCATAGCGACCGACCCAATCAGAAAGAGCAGCAATAAAATAGGACTGGGATAGGGCCGTCCGGCCACATCGGCCGCCAAGGCGGTTGACCACCAGCAGGGCAACACCAAAAGCCACCATCCTATTGGGCGATCAATCCTTGCTAGGCGGAGATAGGGTTGAACCCAAGAAGGTGCACGATGATCAACCCAATTGCCTTGTTTGGCGTCAGGAACACCCACACCCTTGGTAGAATCCATCGCTTAGAGCGCGCCCTGCGGCAGCTTCATCGCGCCGCCAAGAACATCGTCAGAGCCGCCAAACGGTGCCCTAGGCGCTCCCGCGGCGTTACCTTGGGCCTTTTTCTGATCGGCTGCGGCTTTGCAGGCGTTGGTTTGTCCCAGTTCAATTTGGGATTGTTGTGATTTTAAATTTTCAGCCAACCCCTCCGGCGCTCGGCACCAAGCCCCATCGCGTTCTATGGCCGAAACCGCTGTCACGTTCAGCTTTGCCAAGGATTTAAAGGTACCGCAGGCTTCATCAGCAGTCGGCTTTTTGTCCTTGTAAGATTGAATCCGTTGGATCACCTGCACACGATCGCCCAATAACTTACCAAGCGTTTGGCACGGATCCTCCGCAGCCTGTACAGCCGCAGACGAGCAAACGACCGCAATAACGCAGGCGTTAAGGCCCAAAAAGGCAAAGCGTGCACGAGAAAATTTCATCGATTCGTCCATCATCATTGTTTTCTAACAGTTCTGCCCTATCGGAATCAACCGTTTGAGCATCAACAACTCAGATTACCTATGGTATGTGGCAACGCTGTGGCGGAGAGAAGCCGCCTGACTGCTGGTTATGTGGAGAGGTCCCCTTGCCCGATTACGATTATAGAACCAAGCGGCTCTTCGTCGAAGATGATTTGGCAGAAGGCGATACTCTAGCGCTCACGAAAGACGCCAGCCACTATCTCGTCACTGTTCTGCGCTATGGGCAGGGCGATGCCATACTCGTTTTTAACGGGCGGGACGGAGAATGGCTCGGCACGCTTGCCAAAGCCGATAAGAAATCAGCGGCGCTTTCACTTGTCCGCCAGACAAGGCCGCAACCCGTTAAACCCAACATCGATTACCTATTCGCGCCTCTAAAATCGGCACGGTTGGACTATGTTGTCCAAAAAGCAGTTGAAATGGGGGCGTCGCGCATCGTTCCCGTTATCACGAAACATACGCAACTCGCCCGTTTGAACATCGACCGCATGAGGGCCAATATCATCGAAGCCGCCGAGCAATGCGGCGTTTTAGATGTTCCCGAATTTTGCCCCGAGATTCGTTTCGACACGCTGCTCGCCAATTGGGAGCAAACCCGAACTCTCATTTTCTGTGATGAGAGGGCAGATATCCAAGATTCAGTAGCAGCACTGCAAGCAACAAAGCCAGGACCAATCGCCGTATTGATTGGGCCTGAAGGCGGCTTTTCAGCTGAAGAACGAGAACAGCTCCTTAAATTGCCCTCCGTCACGCGCCTGTCACTCGGGCCGAGAATATTACGGGCCGACACTGCGGGGGTTGCAGCGCTTGCATTGGTGCAAGCCATTTTGGGTGATTGGCGGATGAAGTGATTGCCTATATGCACCAACGCCAGTATTGAGCCCCTTCAAGGTTTCGCGGACAGCGACCCGATAAGTGAGAGCAAGTATGGCCCGCGACATTTCTGATACGACTCCTATCGAACGCCGCGACGAACTCGTTGCCTATCTGGATGCGGGATCGAAGCCGCGCGACCGTTTTAGGATAGGCACCGAGCACGAAAAATTCCCCTTTCGACCGAACTCCAACGAACCAGTTCCTTATGAAGGACCACGCGGGATTGAAGCCTTGTTAAAGGGTATGCAAGAGCGGCTGGGATGGGATCCTATTTTTGACCGCGACAAGATCATCGGCCTATTTGATCCGAAAAAAGGCGGCGCGATATCGCTCGAGCCGGGCGGACAATTTGAATTATCCGGAGCCCCCGTTGAAAACCTCCACGAGACGGCCGAAGAGTTAGATGCCCACTTAAAATGCGCGCTCGAAGTCGCTGACGAATTAGGGATGGCGTTTCTGGCACTTGGAATGAGCCCCCTATGGACGCGGGCTGAAACGCCCGTCATGCCCAAAGGCCGCTATTCGATCATGACCCGCTATATGCCAAAGGTCGGCACGCGCGGTCTTGATATGATGTATCGAACCTCAACGGTTCAGGTGAACCTCGATTTTTCATCTGAATCCGATATGGTGAAGAAGCTCCGCACCTCGGTCGCCCTGCAGCCATTGGCGACCGCGCTTTTTGCCAATTCGCCCTTCACCGAAGGCGAGCCGAATGGTTTCCAGTCGATGCGTTCGCATATCTGGCTCGACACCGACAATAATCGGAGCGGCATGATCCCTTTCGCGTTTGAAAGCGGCATGAGCTTTGATCGCTATGTCGAATGGGCACTCGATGTGCCGATGTATTTCATCAAGCGCGGCGACGAATATATGGATGTGTCTGGCACGTCCTTTCGCGATCTTTTGGCTGGTAAACATCCGGCCCTTCCCGGTGAAAAACCCGTTCTATCCGACTGGGTCAACCATCTCTCAACGATGTTCCCAGAAGTTCGCCTAAAGCGTTACCTTGAAATGCGCGGCGCTGACGCGGGCCCGGTGCCGATGCTCAATGCGCTTCCAGCCTTTTGGGTTGGTCTTCTCTATGATGACACAGCGCTAGATGCGGCATGGGACATGGTGAAACTCTGGACAGAGGAAGAACGCCACATCATGCGGCGAGATGTTCCGCGCGATGGCTTGAAGACCAGCATTCGCCGCCATTCTTTTCGCGATCTAGCACGCGAACTGCTCAAAATCTCGCGCTTTGGTCTTGAGCGACGCGCGCGGACAATAAAAAATGGCGACGATGAAACGCATTTCCTCGAACCGCTCGACCGCATCATCGAGACCGGCAAAACCCAGTCAGATGTCTTGCTCGAGCTTTATCGGGGCGACTGGAAGAACAGTGTGAAGCCGGTGTTTAAAGCCTTAGCCTATCGGTAAGATTCTAAGAGAAATTAATAAAATTCTGTTCACTATGTTTCGCAATTGAAGCGTTGACCGGCGTATTTTAACGGTCTCGTTTTCCATTACTTAACCCCACGAATCCACATTGGTCCCGGTCTATTGAACGGAATGGCAAATGAACAGAATGGGAAGCATGGCAAACAAGCTCAAATCAGGTGAACATTCCCTTCACGCCGCAACCGCCATGCAGCATGCGGCGCTTTCGATCATTCTATTAGGCATTATTATGGGCTCGCTCATCCAGATCACCCATATGCTCATCGAAAATCGGGATTCATTGGCGTTTGTATCGCTGAACCTCCCGCATTAATCGGAAGAAGAGCCTTTTCCCATTATTGACTGCATAGCCTTTAAATAATCCGTTTGGGCCGTCTGGCCGGCCTTTATCCAAGTTTGAAACATCTCCATCCCCTGTTCAGCCAGCGCAGGATCAGGTGTCTTTGCCTTTTCAGGACTTAAGCCCATCATAGCCGCCATCATCCCACCAATGGCAGTACCCATGTCCTGAGCCGGGCCATCTTCGGCAGGTGCTTGATCGGATGAAGGGAGCTTTCCCATCGCATCCGCTATCGCCGTCGCCATAGCGGGCATCATGTCCTCAAGCACGGTTTTATTGATCCCGGACAATAGCTCAGCCTGCCGAGCAATCGCTTTTTTGGCTTCATCGCTTTCAAACAAGGATTGAAACGGATTAGGTGCAACCTTCTCAAACGAAGACGAAGCTGGAAACGCTCCCATAAAGGCCACGGGCATCAACGCCTCAATCCCCTTGCGAAGCATATGGTCGTCGAGGCCAAAGCGTTTGCCCACCGTGCGCATCGCTTCGCTACCTTCCACAATTTTAAGCCATTCCTGATAGGTCATCATGGCGGAGTGCTCCTCCTTGTGTCAGATTTTTTCAGAATTCCAGCGACGTTCAATCCGAGCAACGACGCGGAAGGCAGCATACACGCCCGCTACCCCAAAGAGTACCGCACCAACGCCCTGCCCTATCAGCGCCCCTTTGACACCCCACAACTGAACGCCCACGAGTGCGAAAGGGATTGTGCCAATGGTCGATTTTCCCCAGTTAAACGCAGTCGCCAAAGCGGGTGCACCGAGATTATTGAACGAGGCATTGGCAACAAATAAGGCCGCGTGGAAAATCCAAGTTCCGGCGAGGACGACGCAAAAGAAGGAAACGAGATCAGCCGTACCTGGAGTGGCGTGAAAGATGAACGATATCCAATCCCGCGTTAGCGCCAAAACCACCCAGGCAAAAACAACCGCCAAAGCCGAGATCACAAGACTATCCACCAAGGTACCGCGAACACGCGCGATGTTTCGGGCTCCAAGATTTTGCCCAATAATCGGTCCAACAGCCCCTGAAAGCGCGAAGATCGACCCAAAAGCAACCGGAATGAGCCGGGTAATGATCGCGTTGGCAGCCACTGCTTCATCCCCAAACGGGGCCAAAACAGCGGTCATGAACGCGCCAGCAACGGGAGCTGCGAGATTGGTGAGTACCGCCGGTAAAGCGATGGCGAAAAGCGGCATGAAGTCTTCGACCACCTGCAACGCGGTTGGACGCTTAACGAGATCATGCACGCGAACGGCGCCATAAAGGCCAACGGCACAAAACACCAAGCGCGAGAGTACGGTCGCGATGGCTGCCCCATCGGTGCCCAACCCCAAGCCAAAAATAAGAATAGGATCGATAAAGGCCGAAGCAATACCGCCAGAAAGCGTCACATACATGGATCGTTTTGCATCGCCGACGGAACGCAAAACGCCCGACAACGCCATGCCATAGCCTAAAAAGACGTTCGAAGGCATCGCGATCATCAAAAACCGGTAGGCAACCTCGTGGGTGTCCCCCGTTGCGCCCATCAAGGTTAAAAGCGGGTTCAAAGTGAGCATGATCAACACCGACATCGCAAGCGCAGCCAGTGCCGATAGGATAGAAGTGGTCCCCGATAACCGCCTTGCCCGCTCGCGTTCTCGCGCGCCCAAGGCCCGCGAGACCAGCGCTGATAAGCCGATCATCATCCCCACATTAGCGGAGGTTGCGAAAAACATCACGGCGGTGGCGTAACCGACCCCAGCCGTAAAATTCACATTGCCGAGCCACGAAATGTACAAAAGTGACAGCAAATCGACCGCAAAGATCGAGATCAGTCCGACCGCGCCAGAGGCGGACATCACGAGCACATGCCGCTTGATCGAGCCCTTGGTGAATTTGCCAACCTCCTCTTTCGCTTTGGCAGGTTGAGCAATGGCATCGTTCATGGCGTATCTTTCACGTGATTCTGTAGGCGCCACTTTATCCGGCGTTGATCAATTGGCGAATGAAAAAGCATGTCAGACGACAATGCCTTTAGCAATGAGCGCCTCAACCAACCCAACCTTGCCGGAAAAAACGTGGCCAGAAAGGCCAGCCCTGAGCGCGCCATCAATATTCTCAGGCCTATCATCGGTAAAAAAGCACTCTTCCGGAGCCACGCCTATCGCTTTGCAAACCGTAAAAAAACAAGCTGGATCCGGCTTGGCTGATCCAAGCCTTGCCGAAACATAAAGATGATGACCAAACACGGGCACGATTTCCGGAAAAAGTTCACCCATACTTTCCGCGACCAAATGGTCATTATTGGTCAGCAAGGCGACCTGCATCCGCGTTTTAAGGGCTGTCACCAAGTCTAGCATTTCGGGAAACATAGGCATCGCTGCCTTTCGGGCGGCAATCCATTCCGCTCGGGTTAAAGAGAAACCAAGACGACGACCAAATTCGGCGAGATAGTCATCGGCTGAGAATTCGCCTCGGTCTGAACGATCAAGAAAATCCGTCTCCCAAATCGCTTGCCGAACGAAATCGACGGTTCGACCAGAAACGGACGCTAAATACTCAATCCGTGTATCGATTTGATAATCACAGAGCACGTCATCCATATCAAAAATTACGCAAGTTATGGCCATATGTCATTTTTCTTAAAAAGGAACGCACCACGTCGCTTGACCTCTTGTCGCGCCGCAGACACAAACAGGCAAGATGCAGAATTGAAACAAGAAACCCATGAACGAGAAAACGCCCCTAACGATCCTCCTTTGCGCCCCGCGCGGTTTCTGCGCAGGCGTTGTCCGCGCCATCGACGTCGTAGAAACGGCGCTCAAAACCTATGGTGCACCCGTTTATGTGCGCCATGAGATCGTTCATAACCGGTTCGTCGTCGATGATCTGAAGCGTAAGGGTGCGATTTTTGTCGAGGAACTCGATGAGATTCCCGAAACAACTGCGCCCGTCATTTTTTCCGCTCATGGCGTACCCAAATCGGTACCTGAAGCCGCAGCACGACGAAATTTTATGGCGATCGATGCGACCTGCCCGCTGGTGACGAAAGTCCATCGTGAAGCTGAAATCCACAACAAACGCGGCCGTACGATTTTGCTCGTGGGTCATGCTGGCCATCCAGAAGTCGTTGGCACGATGGGGCAATTGCCCGAGGGTGCGGTTCGCCTGATCGAGACCTTGGACGATGTTAGCCAACTTGACGGTTTTGACGGACAAGACTTAGCCTATGTGACGCAGACAACGCTCTCGGTCGACGATACGCGGGAAATCGTTGACGCATTAAAAGACCGGTTCCCGGCAATTTTCGGCCCCCATAAAGAAGATATTTGCTACGCAACCACCAACCGGCAAGAAGCGGTCAAACGCGTCGCAAGCCGCTGCGATGCTGTCTTTGTGGTTGGCTCGTTCAATTCATCCAATTCGCAGCGGTTGCGCGAAGTCGCTGAACGCGAGGGAACCCCGATTGCCCGCCTGATCAACCGCTCTTCTGATATTGACTGGTCGGAACTGGGATCCATCAAAACCATCGGCATTACGGCGGGCGCATCGGCTCCTGACATCTTGGTCGAAGAAATCGTCGACGCCTTCTCTGCGCGCTACACCGTTTCGGTTGAAACCGTAACCACAGCCGATGAAAGCGTTTTCTTTCCCCTGCCGCGCGAATTGCGCGAAAAAGTCGCGGAGTAGAGTGTGGCCGTTTATACGGAAGTCCCCGATGACGAGCTCGCTCGTTTCATTGCAGGATATGATATTGGCGGCGTTCTGGCCCTCAAAGGCATAGCCGAAGGCGTTGAAAACTCGAACTTTCTGCTCCACACCGACGCCGGCTACTTCATCCTGACGCTGTATGAAAAGCGCGTGAAGCCAGAAGACTTGCCCTTTTTCATCGATCTGATGGAGCATCTGGCGGCACGCGGCATCACTTGTCCGCAGCCCGTTCGAAACCGCGCGGGCTCAGCGCTTGGGACGCTGGCAGGCAGGCCTGCCGCCATCGTCACGTTTCTTGAGGGTGTGGGCGTCCAGCGTGCAACGGTTCCCCATTGCGCAGCCGTTGGCGGTGCGCTCGCCAAGCTTCATATGGCAGGTCGGGACTTCAACGGTAGTCGTGTAAACGCCTTGACGGTCCAAGGCTGGCGCCCCCTCTACGAGGCCGCAAAAGAGCGGGCCGATACGGTTACACCCGGCCTTGAATCCGCTACTCGCGTAGCACTCGAAGAACTCGAGCAGAACTGGCCCAAGGGCCTGCCCAGCGGGATCATTCACGCCGATCTCTTCCCCGACAATGTGTTCTTCTTGAAGGGCGAACTTTCCGGGCTGATCGATTTCTACTTCGCTTGCACGGATTTCTTCGCCTATGACCTCGCCATTGGCATTAACGCCTGGTGTTTTGAAAAAGATGGCTCGTTTAACATCACCAAAGGCCGCGCGATGATTGCAGGCTACCGCGCCATTCGCCCGCTCGGCCAAGACGAGATCGATGCGCTACCGATTTTATGCCGGGGTGCAGCCTTGCGCTTTATGCTGACCCGGCTTGTGGATTGGCTCAACGTGCCACCCGGTGCGCTCGTTAAGCCCAAAGACCCGCTCGAATATTATAAGAAGCTCCGCTTCTTCCAAACCTCCCAAAAGGCCAGTGATTACGGCTTGGATCAATGAGCGATAGCCAAACCCGAGCGCGCGTTACGCTGTTCACCGATGGGGCCTGCTCAGGCAATCCCGGGCCCGGCGGTTGGGGCGTGTTGATGATCTATGGCGAAGCCCGCAAAACACTCAACGGCGGCGAGGAACTAACAACCAACAACCGGATGGAACTGATGGCCGCCATTATGGGGTTAGAGACCTTAAAGCGCCCCTGCTCGGTCGATCTGTGGACCGACAGCCAATACGTCAAACAAGGCATCTCGCAATGGATGCATGGCTGGAAGCGCAATGGCTGGAAAACCGCCGATAAAAAACCCGTCAAAAACGTCGACCTTTGGCAGCGGCTAGACGAAGCCGTCCAACGCCACGATGTGACATTCCACTGGGTAAAAGGCCATGCAGGGCATACCGAGAATGAAGAGGTGGATGGGTTGGCACGATTGGGGATGGAACCGTTCAAACCAGCGCGATGACATCAATTCCGTCATTGCGAACGACAGTGAAGCAAACCAGCTAGCGGTTGTTATTAAAGCTCAGAGGTAAGATAGTGCTTTAATTACTTGTATCAGCTGGATTGCTTCGCATTCGTCACTCAAAACGATTCACGGGATCGTTTTGTTCGCTTCGCGAACCGTTCCTCACCTCGCAAGGACGGTGGTAATTTGGCCACTTTCAACATCGGCTCCCCGCTTCCCTTACCAATTTGTCACAAAGCCGCCATGGTCTCGGGCGAGTCTCCTTCCTATATGTAAGAAACACGGGAGACCCACACCATGAACTCTGATGAAAAGCAGCTGCTCGCTTCCCTCTTCGAACGCGTGCGTACGGCCTCAACAGCTCCTCGCGACGCTGAAGCGGAAGCATTGATTACAACCGCCGTTCGCGAACAGCCTTATGCGCCCTATCTTTTGGCGCAAACCGTCTTGCTGCAAGAGCAGGCCCTGAAGGCAGCAGATGCGCGGCTCCATGAGCTTGAGGGCAAAATCGCAAGCCTCGAACAAGCAAAAGCCGAACCTGCCCCTAGCTTTTTAGGCAGCATCGGAACCTCCCTTTTCAGCAGCGGAAAAACCGCAAGCGGTGTCCCTTCGGTAGGCGTAGCACCACCCTCCCAACCGCAGCCAGCCCCAAGCGTTTGGGGCCAACCGCGGCAAGCCCAACAGTCTAATTTCGCGCCACAACCGAATTACGCGCCTCAACCCGGCTACGCTCTGCAACAGGGCTTTGGTGGCGGTAGCTTTCTGCAAAGCGCTATGACAACCGCCGCAGGCGTCGCGGGTGGTGCATTGCTTTTCCAAGGTATCTCCTCGCTATTCCATTCAGGTAGTGGGTATGGCGGAGGTTTTGCTGGTGGTGCTCCGGTTGTAAACGAAACGATCAACGAGACCGTCAATAATTATGCAGCGCCCGAGGCGCATCCGACATCGGATGCCAACTGGGAGTCTGGCGGAGACGCGGCTGATCCAAGCTATCAAGAAGCCTCTTATGACGACAGCTCCTTTGATACAGGCTCCGACGATGGCGGCTTCGCTTAAGCGCTAGCACCTTTCCCATTTCACGAAACCATGCCAGAAGGGCGGGCCCATTGGACCCGCTCTTTGCATGACCGCTCTCCACCTCCCTGACCATCTCACCTTCCGACCCGGTCGCGATTCCGATGGCGCAGGAATGTCGGCGCTCATCGCGCGGATTTTTGCCGATTACGAAAACTGCCCTTTTGTTCCGGAAGAGTTTCCCGAACTCGCCGCTCCCGCCACCCATTACGGCCAAAAAAAACGCGGTCAGCTTTGGGTAATTGAGGATGCGCAAGCCGATGCTGCAACGAATATTCTCGGCTCGATTGCCATAACGCCTACCTTTAAACCCGGCGTGGCTGAGCTATTCAAAGTCTATCTCTCGCATAGTCTACGAGGCACAGGCGTCGCCGCAACACTCCTTAACAAAGCACTTGATTGGGCGGGCGCATCGGGCTCTCATTCCGTCGTCCTTTGGACCGATACACGATTTTTGGGCGGTCATCGCTTTTACGAGAAGAACGGATTTGTTCGAATACCCGGCATTCGTGCGCTGCACGACGCCGCCAGCACCTTTGAATTCGGTTACTTACTCTCCCTCTCCAATAATCCGGTGCACCCATGAAGCCCGCACTCAGGCACGATCTATCGGCCGGCCCGATCCTGCTGGCCTGCCTCGGCGTGTTTCTATTGACCGTCATGGACAGTCTCGCCAAAGAGCTAAGCCAAAGGCATGCAACCATTGATGTGGTTGCGATCCGGTATGTATCGGGTCTGTTTTGGTCAGGCCTTGTCGCTCTCTTTATCCGGCCTCCGCTACCCGACGGCGACATGGTTCGCGCGCACGCGGTACGTGCCGTCTTTTTCGGGGCAACGAGTTTTCTATTCTTTTACGCCCTCAAGGTGCTCCCCATCGTTGAAACGATGGTGTTCACCTATGTATCGCCAATCTTCATGGCGCTGCTCGGCCGTATAGTGCTGAAAGAGAAGGTTCATCCTTCAACCGCTTTTGCGATTTTGATCAGTTTTGCTGGCGTTCTCGTCATCGCAGGCGGAAAGAGCGGTGGATCCTTCAGCCTTTCGGGCGATCTCATCGGCATTTTCGCCGCCCTTGGCTCATCGGCAACCTACGCCCTATCCATGGTATTGCTCAGAGCCCGCACCGGAACAGACGCGATTGCCACCATCGTCGTGCTGCAAACCGTTCTAGCCTCTATCCTCATTTTGCCCATCGCCTTTATCATGGGCGATCCAATAGGAGCTATCACATCGGATTGGCCACTCGCGCTTATCGTCGGACTGCTCGGAACGACTGGGCAATTCGCTATGGCGTATGCTTTGCGTTCAGCTCCCGCCGCGCGCGTTGGGGTAGTGGATTATACCAGCCTGATTTGGGCCAGCATTATCGGTATGGTTGTTTTTGCCGAATGGCCCGGAATAACGGTCTATGCTGGCGCCGCGCTGATTATTCTCGCGTCATTTCTGCTTCTTAGACAAAAGAAAACGTTGCCAGCACACGAGCTGCCGTCCAATCCATAATTTTTTGGGCAAACGCTTGACACAGCCCAGCCCCGCACCTATCTCAACCTGCGTGTGTTAGCACTCTCTATGAATGAGTGCTAACACCCTTGCATTCAGGCAAAAGCCTTTAAACGCATCGATCAACGATTAAGGAAGCGAAACATGAAATTTCGTCCGCTGCATGACCGAGTGGTCGTCCGCCGCCTCGATGGTGAGGAAAAAACCAAGGGTGGCATCATCATCCCCGAAACAGCCAAGGAAAAGCCACAGGAAGGCGAAATCGTCGCCGTTGGCACAGGTAGCCGTGACGAGAGCGGCAAGCTGGTTCCTATGGATGTTAAGAAGGGCGACAAGGTCCTTTTTGGCAAATGGTCGGGCACGGAAGTCAAGATTGACGGCCAGGATCTGCTGATCATGAAGGAATCCGACATCATGGGCGTGATCGGCAAATAAGCCTTTCCCCCTCTTCGTCTCACCTCGATATTTTCTCTCAAAGGAGCAGAACACTATGGCTGCCAAACACGTTCACTTCGGCTCTGATGCCCGCGACCGCATGCTGCGCGGCGTCGACATTCTCGCCAATGCCGTTAAGGTCACGCTCGGTCCGAAAGGCCGTAACGTTGTGATCGACAAGTCCTTCGGCGCACCGCGCATCACGAAGGACGGCGTCACCGTCGCAAAAGACATCGAGCTTGAAGACAAGTTCGAAAACATGGG
>CANCAR010000050.1 GCA_947374125.1 Hyphomicrobiales bacterium
GTCTGCAAGCCGGATTGGTCAAAACACACCAAGTCGGCCGCGCCATTCAAGCGCAATGATACGATGCTTAATCTAGCGCCGATCGGCGTGGTGATGTTTGGCAACCATCGCGACGGTATCCAAGGCAATCTGCGCGACAAAGCCAAGAAGCTCGGCATCACCGTTTTCATCAAGGAGGGTGGCGCGTAAGCGCTGTTACGTCGGTTAGTGGTTTGATGAGATCGCAGTCTTGAATGTTCCGCTGAATTTGCTACATTAAAGGAGTGAGGAACGGGCCTTGGCCCGCCCCCCTTTTTGCTACGCTTTTAGCGTGACCCGGATGGAAATTTGCAGTTTGGTCCGGGTCACCACTAAAAAGAGCCGAATACTCACAGGCCAAAAGCCCATTTTCTTCCTCCTTTTTTGCAAGCGAGGCCTTCGCCTGGGTCGGGGTGGCCAATCCTCCCCGATGGCGTGCTGCATCACGCCGTCTGCTGCCGCTCGCAAAACTCAATTTCGCCCAAAGACTACATTCTATTCCTCTACGGAAATAGAGATTATTTTTCAGTATCGGGCTGGCCGTCACGATCATTCGATGCTGTTTGATCGCCAATTTCAACGACACAGAATTCATCCCGGTCATACCCTTCATCTGCGTCTCGTTCGCCTCTCGCAATCTCTGCGGCGATATCGTCAAAGAAGTCGTCGATCGCAGTTTGCGCTTCCGCCGCGGTCTCAAAAGTATCGGGCTGCTCGCGATTTTCATGGTCGATCACGGTCCAAGTGTTGATCCATCCATCGCATAGTGTGTGATGCTGAACTTCATATTTTTTCATGGTGGCATTTCCTTTCATTGGGGCAAAGCAACGCTTTGTCGCGGCTGAGAGCGGCGTGAAGGATAAAGGTGTGAGGGCAAAAGGCTGTTGCGGAAGGCGGGCTACTCGGCAGAAAATGGGCAAACTCCCCTGCCCTACGTCGCGAAACGGATGGACAAACGTCACATCGATCTTGAATGTTCCGCTGAATTTGCTACATTAAAGGAGTGGGGAACGGGCCTTGGCCCGCCCCCCTGTTTGGCTCTAAAGCATTAGTGTGACCCGGATCGAGATTTGCAGCCCTTTCCGGGTCATCACTAAAAAGAACCGAATACTCACAGGCCAAAAGCCCATTTTCTTCCTCCTTATTTGCAAGCGAGGCCTTCGCCTTGGTCGGGGTGGCCAATCCTCCCCGATGGAGTGCTGCATCACGCCGTCTGCTGCCGCTCGCAAAACTCAAATTCACCCAAAGACATCCCTCCTCTTTCTCTGAACAATGTCTCACATTGATCAGTATCGGGTGGCGAAAAAGCCTTGGGCTTGTAATTTTTGGGTGATGGATTGGTGCAATTGCTCGTGACCCATTGCGACCAAATCATCATTCAAATCCGCACGATCGGGCTGAAGGATAAAGGGCGAAATGCCGTGCGATAGAGCGCGTTCGGCTACCCGAAGGGTTGTTGTTTCACCCGTTGGATCATTGTCTTGAACGAGGATTACAGTCTTAACTTCAGGATGAAACACATAAGAATTCAGATGTTGAGCGGATGTAGCAGATGCGGTTGGAATTCCTGGCATGGCTGTCTTGAACGACAACATGGTTTCATTGCCCTCCCCTATCGCTAGGATTGATCCTGGTGGATCAAAATGGACTGCGTGTCGCGTTATTTCGCCGAGGCTTTTTTTCGGATCCGTAATAGATGCTTTTTTTCCCGTTAGCGGATCGAGCCAGGTTCGATGGACGGCGGTAATCATACCATGATGATCGGACACGGCCGCGATCATAGCTGGTAGCTTTTGACTGTTGCCGGTTTCCGCGTCCCGGTAATAGCAGGCAGGATGAAAACGGAGCGCGGGGATCGCTTGGAATCCATCGATCCCTCTGCTTTTCAGATAGGTTTCGGCCAAGGTATCTCGAATGGGGGAAGAGAGTGCAAAGAGTTTTCGCGCTTTTTCCGTATTATCAGAGGCGGAATTGTTTGGTTTTTGGATGTTTTTTGCATCGTTGAAAGGTTTATTGGATCCGTCGATAAACTGAAGCGCTTCACGTATGACTTCTTCGAAGTGTGGGGTGTTGAGGCTGATATAGATCAGGTCGATCAAATCGCCGTGTTCACCCGACGCGGCATCTTTCCAATGACCTGCTCTAGCGCCGTTTGGATGATCGAACAGGGTGACATAGGTTGATCGCCCGGGTTCGTTTCGAATGCTGCCGACGATCCAATAATTGCCGTTTTGACGGCCATTGGACAGATATTTTTGGCAGATTTCTTTCGCGTGGTTTCCAAGGCGACGCGAGAGATCGGCAAGATCATGTTTCATAGGTGCGATCCCTTTTGCTTGACGATACGGCAGATCGGATGTTTTTCAAGGACTGCGCTGATGATTTTTTGGCCGGTTGAATCAGTTGGGACAAAGAGCCGCGTACGGTAATCGATGATCTCTGAGAACAAGCCCAAGGATTTGAAAAACTCGCGTTGATGGGCGGTAAAGCCAATCAATTCGATGCGGTTTTGGTGCATGACTTTTGTACGACGAAATTCCAGATGATCGTTTAGAAAGATGCTCAATCTGTTTTGAAGAAGAGCGTCGAATGCTTCCTCGTTTGTAACTGAGCTTGCTTCAGGCGCTGGTATGGATTGGTTGGCCCATTCGAGGGGCACCACGCGGCCGATCAGCGATTGTCCATCATCTGTCGTTAGACGATAGATCCGCGTGTGATCGCTTGGCATTTGCTTCCAGATCGGCAGCAATAGGCCAGTCACGAGGTATAGATCATGCGTTCGGAATTCTGAACAATTTGCGACTTCATTTGCCCAGGCTTGAGCAAAAAGATTGGCAGGTGCTTCGGTCCATTCGGTTTGTTCCAAAGCATCAAGACCCATCGAGAGATTTGACGTTGGTCGAATGAGCCGCACGCGTCGTTCATAGGTTCCATCTTCTAAAATGATGCTTTGGGCCGGTATCATGACGCTCGCCATTCCCGATCGGCGGTTGATCAACCGTTTTGCATGAAGTTTTTCGACTTCGATTTCGGCCATGGCCAGTGAAAGCGGATTGGTTTTTATGGCAATACCCAGACGGATCAGCTCAGTTGGAGCCCCCGTTGAGGGATGCGTATAGATCGTATGGCGATGGGTAATGCTGGCGCGATCGGCGCGATAGGTTTCTAAGCCTTGATCATAGGTGCCTGATGCAATCGCGCCTTCGATGCGACCTTGAAGGATGTGTTCAAATGTATCGAACACCATGTCTTGCAAATCGAGCCTCAGCGCGAGGACACGGTTCAGAAAGGTGGTGATCGGCGGTAAGGTTTCCTTCAGCGAGCCTTGGTCTTGGAGTTTGAGCCCGGTCTTTTGCTCAAATTTTTCGAGCGATAGATTTTCGATCTGCCCCCTAAACACCATGCCGTAAAATTGTCGTAAGGCGTCTCGGGCGTATTGGCTTTCCAGATTGTCTTCCGGGCGAAACAACCCCTGCCCGCCCGTCTGGCGTTGGCCCTTGGTGATTGCACCCAGCGTGTCGAGCCTGCGAGCAATCGTTGATAGAAAGCGTTTTTCGGCCTTCACATTGGTGGTGATGGGACGAAACAGCGGTGGGCACGCCTGATTGGTTCGATTGGTGCGGCCTAATCCTTGGATGGCGGCATCGGCTTTCCATCCGGCTTCTAAGAGATAATGGATACGACGGCGTTGGTTCTTAGCCCCCAAATCGGCATGGTAGCTTCGACCTGTTCCGCCGGCGTCCGAGAAAATCAGAATGCGCTTCTCATCATTCATAAATGCGTGTGTTTCGAGAAAATTGGCACTATCGGATCGGCTTTGGACTGTGATTTTACCTTGGCTGAGGATTAAACGGCGCGAGCGACCGGTTACTTCAGCGACACGATCATCGCCAAAATGTTGGATGATTTGATCGAGCGCGCCATTGATCGAGGCCAGCGATCCGATATGTTCGAGCAGTTCTTGACGCGCTTCGAGCGCTTTTTGCGAGTGAACGATGTTGCCGTCCTTTGTGACAGGTCGCGAGCGAAGTTCACCCTCTTCTGTGGTGTATTCTTCATAGAGCTGTGTTGGAAAGCTATGGGCTAAATAATCGAGCACGGATTCGCGCGGCGTTGTGTCGATATGGAGGTCATCCCATTCATCGGTCTCCGTCTCCGCTAAACGGCGTCCGAGCAAGGCTTCGCTGGTTGAAACGATTTGAATGACGGCAGCGTCGCCGCGGTCGAGATCCTCATGGATCGCGCGGATTAACGTATTGACCTTCATGCTGGTCAGCATTTGGTTGAAGAACCGTTGTTTGGTGCTTTCAAAGGCGGACAGAGCGGCTGCCTTGGCCTGTCCGTTCAAGGTTTGGCCAGGTGTTGTGATATGGACCGCTTCGAGCGCTTGAGCGAGATTTTGATGGATCACCTCAAAAGCGTCGGCATAGTCATTATAGAGTTCCACCTGATCTTCCGTAAGCGCATGGTCGAGGATGTCGTATTCGACGCCCGCATAAGAAAGATTGCGCGATAGATAGAGGCCCAGCGCTTTGAGATCGCGCGCCAAAACTTCCATAGCCGCCACGCCGCCTTCATTGACCGCTGCGATAAATTCTTCGCGGGTTTCGAACGGGAAATCCTGCCCTCCCCAAAGACCGAGACGTTGGGCATAAGCGAGATTTTCGACCGTGGTGGCGCCGGTTGCCGATACATAAACAATTCGTGCATTGGGCAGCGCGTGTTGTAGTTTTAAGCCGTTGACGCCTTGTTGCGATGCTTTTTTAATGCCGCGATTGTTTTTGCCGGTTGCTGCATTTTGCATGGCGTGCGCTTCGTCGAAAATGATCACGCCATCAAAATCGGGACCGCACCAATTCAGGATTTGTTGAAGTCGACTTTCTTCACCATTGCCCGAACGCAAGGTCGCGTAGGTGGTAAAAAGAATGCCTTGGTTAAGCGTTACGGGTTTACCCGGCTTAAAGCGATCAAGCGGCGTGATGAACAGCGGTTCTTGACCAAGGGCTGACCAGTCGCGTTTGGCGTCTTCGAGCAGCGTTTCGGATTTTGATAACCAAAGCGCACGTCGGCGGCCTTGGATCCAGTTATCGAGAATAATGGCCGCAGCTTGGCGTCCTTTGCCCGAACCGGTGCCATCACCCAAAAACCAGCCCCGCCGAAATTCGACGGCGGGATGATCGACCGTGTTTACACGGCTAAGGCTATCAAGCGACGGGCTTACTTCCCATCGTCCGTGCAACAGTTTGGCATGGCTTTCGCCCGCATAGATGACGCTTTCGAGCTGCGCGTCTGATAAAATGCCCTTTGTGACAAGATCGCTTGGCAGATAAGGGCGGTAACTTGCTTTGGGTGGCGCAACAGAGGCCATAGCGGTGGATTGCACGAGTTTGGTCGGATGCGGTTGAGCGTTGGTGATGCGGATCGATTGCGGGGCGTAGTCGCGATAGATCGCATCGTCATGAGGATTGGGGGCCTCGGTTTTCCAATCGATCGACATATAGTCCAAGGGCTCGATCAAGGGTTCTGATACGATCAAGCGTAGCGGGGACTGGATCGTCTTCGCCTTAGATTTTTGCGGACCGAGCAAGATAGGCTTTTGTGCTGTTTGGTCGATCATCGCCCGAGGGGGTAGCTGTTTGACCCGATCGAACAGGTCCGCAACACTCAATGCGGGTTCATCAGCATCGATGAAGCGCGTTGGATCCTCAGCGGCGACTTTATCGATCACGGTAAGGCGTGTTTCGACGCTTGTGCCGTGTTTATAATAGAGCGATCCGGCCATCGCAGTGCTCAACAGGATTGTTCCGCTGGCTTGCAATTGAACAAAGCTATCGCGCCAGGAAGGATTGCTTGGATGCCAAGCGCTTCCGGTAATGGCGACCAATCGACCGCCGGGCATCAGGCGATCAAAAGCCGATTGGATATGGCGTTGGGTTGTCTCGGACGAGCGGCGTTCGACATGAAGGGCGGCGGAGAACGGCGGATTCATCAAAATCACAGATGGCGAGATTTCGGGTCCTAAATAGTCGTGGATTTGAGCACCATCATAGTGAGAGACATGGGAAGCGGGAAAGAGGTGGTTGAGCATCGAGGCGCGGCTATCGCTGATTTCATTCAGAAAAACGCGCGCACCAAAATATTCAGCTAAAATCGCGAGCAATCCGGTTCCAGCCGACGGTTCGAGGACATGGTCATTGCCATTGATTTGGGCGGCATAGGCGGCGGCAAGCCCAATCGTAATCGGCGTCGAGAATTGTTGCAGAGCCTCGCTTTCCTCCGACCGTTTGGTGTGGGTTGGGAATTGTTGGCTGATCTTATGCAAGAGCTTGGCAAGCTCAGGGCCCTCAGGCGCACGTTTGCGAAAAGCAGGGGCGTATTTACGGATAAAAAGCACAAGGCTTGCTTCGCAAGCGTCATAGGCCAGCTTCCAGTTCCAACGGCCCGACGCGTCGTCAGCGCCATAGGCGGCAATCATCGCACTACGAAGGAGAAGACCATCAATGGTCTTGCCGCGTTCAAGATGGCCGAGCAGCGTGTTAGCGGCTGCAATAGACGGAAGAGGATGGGAGGTTTGGAAGTCGATGGCATATTGGCTTGACATGGATGGTCTCCGAAAAGGGTAACGAAAGACGACCGAAACCCTCTGGCCTCGGCCCCTTCAAAACCCTTCCGGCCCCCCTCTTCCTCTTGAAAGTGAGATAAAAAAAGCGCTCGCGGCGTGAAGCCGGAGCGCTTTAAGAAGAACTATCCGAACCGTGTTCCTTTGCTCGTAAAGGTATATTGGTTGGCCGTGATGATCTCATCGACCTGTTCGTCGGCTGTAAGCCACTCATATTCTTTTTCGAGCTGTCGATAAAACCATTTTGCTAAGTCACGCAGGGCGGTCTCAATCTCGTCTTCAGCTTTTTGGGAAACATCATTTTTTCGGTCGTAATTAAAATCGACCGAAATTCGCATCGAATTTTCGTGATTATAATGACCAATATGGCTGATATCAGCGAATAGATTGTAAAAATGCTGCCTTTGAGCCGATTGTAATCGATCAGTGATCGCGTGAAGGTCCGTATCCTTTGGTGCATAGGACCGGATCTTTTTTGAAGCTTTGGCTTTATAAAAATACTTGCCTTCAAAACACGCGCCGTCTCCTTGGGAGCAAAAACCCGAAAAATACAGAGCGGGTTTGAGGGTTTGGGAGCCATTGGGATGCCGTTTCGCGTTTAATTTGATATCGAGACCGATCATTTCAGCCACGGTTTCGAAATCGGCATATATGGAATCATACCAGTCGTAATCAAGGCAGTTATTTCGATACCAAATTCGCGCGTGTTCTTTCGCGGCATCGGTTAACTCATTGATCTGAAAAACGGTTGTTTCGATAATCTGGGGCATTGGGGCGGTTCCTTATGGGGCAATAGAAAAAAGCCCGAATAGTCGGGCTTTTGGGGCAATCTGTTGAAAGGGAATTGGCTTTTTGCTATGGGGTTGAGGCTGCGTTAGTGTCCGGTTCATCGCCGATCAGCAAAGGCTGCGCCCGTCCCATCCAAGCTTCCGGCCGGATAGCGCGTACCCAATCCGCAAAGCTTGGTATTTTTCCGAAATCCTCACTGACATGTTGTTCGCCGATCAGGCGGACAGGGATTTTTCGGTTATCCGAATTGGTGATTGTCGCACCAAAGATGGTCTCCGCCATGAAGATGCCTTCGGCGTGATGGCGCAGCGCTCGGTGTCGATAATCGGCGATGATCATTTTTGACTGATCGAACCAGGTATGGATTGCCAAATAATCGTCTGGTTTTCCGCCAAATTTCCGAGCCGAGGATACGGCATGATGAAAACTATGTGCCATTTTATTCTCCTTTCAGCTCGTGATCGCGGCTGGCGTAATTCATGATGCGTTGATTGAATTCGACAAGGATGGTTTTTTCTGACGTGTCGATGGTAATTTCGCCGAATGATCCGCTGCCGATGTCCCAACCACCTTCAAAATATTGGAGTGCGTCGTAGGTCATCTCGTCTAACGCTTCGCGCAATGTGATCTGTTGCGGTTCTTTTTCATTTTGCTTGACGAAGCGGATAGAGGGTTCGTCGGAAAAATGTGGGTTATATTGGCCGTCGATTTGAATCTCGTTGATCTGGCCGCTATCTCCTTCTCCGTCGAAATATACGATTACTTCTTTGATATTGGCTTCGACGAGAGCCTTAAAAATGGTTGGTTTGTTGATATCGAGCCGAATTTTTAAGGCAGATTGTTGATCTTCCATCATTTGTTGAAGGGTTTTGTACATCATCGGGGATGGTGGCACGCATTCGATCGCATCGTGGGGTTGGCCTTCAACGGTTTGTTCAGAAATCATGGCAAGGTGTCCTTTTGCTGAAATGAGGGATGGAGCAGACCGCGAAGCGGTCTGCTTTTTGAGGGATGGATCAACAGGCTCAATCGTCATCGGATCGTTCTTGGCCTTTGTCGCCTTCGCCATCGTCTTCGGAGGCTTCCGGATCTTCATTTTCTAGAAAATCGGGAAGGTCTCCTTCTGTTTCTGATTCAATGGACTGAATGTCAGACGATGAACGCAGGATTTCTGGCAACCAATCCGTATCTTTCAACATGCGTTCGGCTTCTTTGGCCATTTCGATCTTTTTTAGCGGAGCGAGCAATTGTGCCTGTTGTTCACCTTTAGCTTCGCGGACAGCTTCCAGGATTTTGTTCTTCGAGACTCGCCCGAGATAGGTCTCGGCGGTTGGACGCCATCCGAGTTCATGCACATCCATACCGATGTCTTGAATGACTTGATCGCCATGTTTGAGTGCTTTATTGCGAGCCGCATGGATGGTGTTATTGATCTGAACAGTGGCCATCTTCCCGATACAATGCGCGAGCAATCGACCTTTTTGATCATAATCGAAGGTTTTGAGCTTGGCGTAAAGATGGATGGGCTCGGCAGGGAGGCTCGCTTTTAGCCTGTCATGACGCTGTTTCAGGCGATCAGCGACCGATCCGTGGCCAAGCCCCGGCGTTGTTGCAGGAATATGTCCCGGCTGCGTGTGCAGAGACAGACATGAGTGCTCATTATACGGGTAGAAGGTTTTAAGGCACAGCGCATGGAGCAAGGTCAAGAAGGCGATTTCATAATCCTCGCCGAGTTGGTAGCGTAGCGCGACCGTGCGATAGCTGGACAGTTCCGCTACCAGCGCGTCGGATAGCGGTTTTTCTGCTGGCTCCTCTGGTTGAGTTGGTGTGATATCGGGTATGGGATGTGAAGCGATCACATCGGTCTGTCGCTCGGATGGATCGGGTGTTTCCGATCGTTCCTGCTGAAGAGCGTCTTCTGGTTTGACATAGCCTAAATGGGCGACGGCTTGACCTTGTCGAGATAGGCCTAAGAAAAGGCCGGACATGGCTTTTTCTTCAGGCGTAAAAATGTTTGGCAGATTATCAAAAGCATCAATTTTTGCTTCGATTTCGGCGAATTCAATCATCATTTCATCTGTTTCATCGCCTATTGATTGAATTTCGTCGATTTCTTCAAGGCGCACGTTGAGGGCGTCATAAATCGCTTGTTCTGTTTCCGTCAGAACATATTCTTGGCCGGAAAAACGGCTTAGTTTGCTGGCGTGCTCGGGCAGTGAATGCAGCGCAATTTCGACCCATTTCCACCCCTCTGCTTGATAATTGGCAGCGATCGAGGTGAGTTTTTCATGGACAAGTTGATCGACAAGATCAGGGTTTTCGAGGATGATCGTTTCATTCGTTGAAAACAGATCGCGTCCGATCGTGCCGCCTTTTTCGAGATAGGCGTTTAGTCCGATGAACCGCACGCGATGATCATGGCCTTGTATCGTATTTGACTGAATATTTTGACGGATATACCAATCCGATAGATTGTTGTGTTCACGCGCTTGCTGAAAGATGGTTTCTTGACGGCTAATATCATCGGTTAGCGTAAAAACTTGAACGGTATTCAGTCGAATCTCATCAGCAATATATGCTTCTAAAATCATCGGCGAGACTTTGGCGAGTTTTAGCCTTTGATGGACGATTTGGGGCGAAACACCATGCGTTGCTGCGATATCCTCAATCGATTTACCTTCGTCGACAAGAGCCTTAAACGCTTTGAATTGATCGACCGGATGCAGCGCTTCGCGTTGGTTATTCGCGGCTAGGCTGTCATCGGTAACGGAGTGGGGTTGACGCACAACGCACGCCACCAAAGCGGCTGGATCAATACGCTTTTGTCCAACCAAGTGCATAAGGGCGCGATAGCGTCGACCTCCATCAATGATTTCGAATTGTTCGGTATTGCCGCCGATATTCGAATTTGGTTTGACGGAGAGGCTCAGCATCAATCCGCGGCGCGCAATATCTTCGGCGAGCGTTTCGATGGATTGGTTGGTGTGCGTTTTGCGAACATTGTCATTGCTGACGACCAGTTGGTTGAGGGGTATGTCACGGCTGTCATTCAGCGCGATAACCGGTAATGCGGGTTTTTGCTTGGTCTTTTTCATCGATCTCTCCATGCGGTTGTCGAGAGCCACTCTCTCGATCTTCAAACCGACACACGCCCCCTCACTCCTCTTTCTCTCGAAGGGGCGGGGAAGGCGTGGTGTTTTTTTTAAAAAATGCTCGGCGCTTAAGCAGCGAGCGCGATTTCCGGCGTTTCGATCGCGGAACGGTAGGCTAATAGATAATTCGCTGCTTTGGACGCGAGGCTTGCTGCTTTGAAGATCGCGTGATCGTCGCTTTTGAGGAGTTCGAGCCAAGTAGCAATATAATCGGCGTGTCGGACGGTTGGTTGGATTCCGAGGGATGCGCAGGTATAGGCAGCGGTCAATTCTGCGACCAATTCTTCAAATGCGTATTTTTTACTGCCTTTGACACAGGCCAGTTCGCGACAGAGTCGTGAGGGGTGGCCGGTCCAGTGTCCGAGTTCGTGAAGTGCGGTCCGATGCCAATTGATCGTATCGTGAAAATTCAGTGGATGCGGGATTTGAACGAAATCAGGCTCCACCATGTAATAGGCTTTCTCGCCACCAATCCGAAAGTCAGCCTGACTGCGATCGATAATGGTTTGGACTTCTTCGAAGATTAAGCCTTCAGGGATGGGCTCTGGGGTCGCTTTAAGGTCTTCGGGCAGATGATCGCATTGATCGACGTTAAACAGCGTGTAGCGCTTTAAAAACGGTATGGCTGCGGCTTCGCCATTCTGATCATCGACCGCGAATTGATCATCCTTTGGTGTGAAGGTGCTCGCATAACAAACGGTCGTACCGCTTTCTTTACTGCGCACATGTCCGCCCAGGTGCAGCGCTTGGCGATAGGTCAGCCAGATTGGGCTTGTAAATCCGCGCTTTTTCAGTCGGTTCCATAAAACGATGACATTGATGCCGGAATACGCGTTTTTTGAAATGGCGTTCCGTGGGAGAGCGTATTGGGCTAAGTCGCTCTTATCGGAGTTCCAAGGTTGAACCCACGGCACTTGTCCTGCTTCAAGCTCGGCGATAATCGAGGAGGTAATCTCCTCATAAAGTGTTGCACCTTTTTCGTGGCGTTTGAAGGTCATATTCGATCTCCTGGATCGATGGGCCACGAGCCGATCTCGCTGCTCCCTTCATCGATCACCCAAACGGACCCCTCCTCTTGCTCTGCCGGGGTTGGGCCGGGCATGGCTCTATCGGGCCACAATAAAAAACCCCGCCTATCGGGCGAAGGCGGGGTTGATTGAGATCGATATAGAATTTTTAAATCTGAGGAGCCGTTCGTTCGACAAAAATTTGGGCTTGGCTCAGGTGTTTTTCGGGGATTTTGCACAGCATCCGGGTTTCGATATCCATATAGCAAAGCGTCAATTTAGATCCGCCGCCGCGTTTGCGAATGCGTTCTTGGACAGCAACAAACTGTTGACAGGGTATGTCGCGGAAAAGCAGTGCTGATTTTAGAACGATACGCGTTCCTGGTGTGATTTGTTTAATCAGCGATCTGGTTGATCGATTGGTCACATCGGAGTTGCGACATTTTTCACGCCATGCGAGCGCGTAGTTATTATGTAGGTGATCGGGGCGAAGTTCTGACAGATGGGATAAAAACGTCGGGTGGACCGTTTCACTTGGTCCCGCGATTTCGTCCATATCTTTATAGCCAAAATTATAATCTCCCTTGGCGTATCGATACAAAATGATGAACGGGACAGTGACGCTTCCATCTGCATTCGCAATATAGTGGTCCTTCCACTGCTGAGGTTTTTCAGGATCAGTGAAGAAAGCTGAAGGAAAATTGACGGCAAAAATCACCCGGTTTGAATAGGTCCGACTTTTGACTACTTTCGGATGCGCTTCATCAGGAACATTCCATCTGACAATTTTTTCTTCGAGGAATTTTGCTGGCGAGCAATGTTTCGGTTTAGGGGTAAAGGTCCAACCCATGATATCCTCCATAACGAACGGAACGCGGTCTCTCCGCTTCCTTCTTGTCCGTTATGGAGACCAACCCTTCTCTTTCTCTCGGAGGTCGCTTGGCTCGATTTTAGGTCGTTCTTGGCGCGTTTTAAACAAGAGCTGGATGGTTTGGCAGATTCCGAATGTGATCGGCTTCGCGCTGGATTAACAGTTCAATGGCTGCTTCGGAGGTGTTGAGACCATAATTCGACTGAATAATAGCCAGATCTTCGAGCTGATTGGGCTCCAGTGCGAGTGGGATAAACCCCCCTCCCCGCTTTTTCAGCGCTTGGCGGTGTTGCGGACTTTTGAACAAGAGTTTTACCATCGTCGTATTAACCGATCTTCTTTAGTTGGTATATTGCAACTTAATTCACGGTTCCTATCATTAAAAATACCCTTGAAATGTCAAGCGCGATCAATCGTCCAACTTCTGCTTGTTGGCCACTAATTTCGTTTTGAACATTTCATTTCGAATATCGGCTGAGATCACGATCAGTCCATACACTAAAGCAGCGATCGTGATCCCAATCACCAGCGATAAAATGACGGTTGTGACGGTTCCATAGACGAGGAGGCCGAACGCGAGTGTGGTTGCAACAATAAGAAGCGCGATAACTCGGTTAAGTAGGCCCATGGCATTCGCAAGAAATTTAGTCATGTTAACCTCCTAACGATTGGTTTTAGGATTTCAGATGTTTGCTATTTATAATCATAGTGAGTGTTCTGATATTAGAATTTAGTTTAATAATACTTGAAATACACAAACCAGCCATCGGGCATAAACTTTAGGATAAGTTGGTCGTATACTTCGATGATGAGGCTTAGCAATATACTAAACACGAAAACCAATCCAAACATTCCCATCGTGATAAATCGGTTATCCAACATATTCCCAATATCATCGTCTAGGATACAAATGATCAGAGCTAAAATTGACCCCACTGACAACAATCTGGCAAAGGTTAACGATATGAGCGCCATAAGCGGCCTAAACATCATTAAGATCGTGAAAATTAACCGTCTTATGATGGTATATAAGACGATATGAGCCGCTATTTTGATAATTTTCATGGCCATTCCTCAAGGTAAGGCTTTAGCCAACATACCATGAACATAACCTGAATCAAGAAGATGTCCGCTAATGTTTGGCTAGGTTACGATAAGTATTCAAGATGGTTTCGATGGAGAGATCTTCGTCGGCTATCGGCCGATCTTTCGTCCAGCTCAGGGAAGCAAAAAGGGCTGGTATAAATTCGGTTTCAAAGTCGACGGTTTGGATGGGATTTGAGCTTTGGCGGTTTTCCCAGAGCGACAACAGATAAAGGCCGATGGCGATAGCATCGGTTCGGACGTCGTTTTCCGATTTAGCGCCAATAAAGGCTTTGAATCCGACATCGATCGGATCGAGCATCTGCTTTTCGATCATCAAACGATAGACAATCAAGATGGCATTGATTTGATCAAAGGGCGGGAGCATGGCCATAGCCGTAGATCCTTAAAAAAATAGCCACGCGCGAAGCGTGGCCGAAGAGCGGCTGCAAAGGGGATCGGGTTCAGGTGGCGATCAATATTCGCTCGGCAGCAGGAGCACTTTGTCCACGAGCCAAATCACGACGCCGGTTTCAGGAAAATCGGTGTACAAGATCGATTGTTCATGGAGGACTTTGCCGTTGCCATCATCGCAGATCAATTTTCCACGACGAGCTGTAACGGCCAGTTTCCACTGTTGGAACTGTTGATTTTTA
Organism: Hyphomicrobiales bacterium; assembly: GCA_947374125.1. Lineage (GTDB taxonomy): Bacteria > Pseudomonadota > Alphaproteobacteria > Rhizobiales > Beijerinckiaceae > CAIUPE01. The sequence goes on from CANCAR010000050.1 coordinate 14,196, forward strand.
AGAGCGGGCTTCAATTGATTGCTCATTATTGCATCCAGCAGCCAATAAGCGCTCGCCGTTTGGGCGACATAACGCACGCCTTCGGTATAGTGAAAGCTTGGAAATAGCTTATGCGTGTACCAGGTTTCGGAACCCGTAAAGTGTTCTAAATCGGCCAGTTGTGCAGACATGATTTTTCCTTTCGCG
>CANCAR010000051.1 GCA_947374125.1 Hyphomicrobiales bacterium
CGGCCCATCGGTCGGCGCGGAGCTGCATTCCATCGGCATACCGGTTCGCTCGCTTGGAATCAGAGGCATAAAGAGCATGGTGCTCGCGGTGCCAAACCTTATCCGCGAAGTCCGTGCGGCGCGTCCTGATATCCTCTCCGCCTGGTTATATTATCCAAGCCTGATCGCTACGCTGCTCAAGCCTTTCCTTCCCGGTAAACCCAACCTCATCTGGCACATTCGCAGCCTACCCTTCGTGCGGTTGCAAGACCGCCCCGCCCGTTGGCTTACACAGCGCGTGCTGGCGCTGTTATCGTACCTCGTCTCCGTTCGCATCGTCTCGAACTCAGACGCCTCACGCCGCGCTCACGCGGCCATTGGCTTTCGCGCCACGCCGGATACCTGGCAAGTCATCCCGAACGCGGTCGATGCAGCCCGCTACGCGCCCAATGCCGAAACCCGCCGCCACATCCGCCAAGACCTTAGACTTCCCGAAAAAACCATTGTGCTCGGTGCCGTCGGTCGTGATGTGCCGGAGAAAGGCTATCCCGACCTGTTTCAAGCCTTCGAAAAACTTCAAAGCCTCGTCCCCAACGACATCGCCGCCCGTCTGCAGCTCTTGATTGCAGGGCGCGAGGTTCAGGCAGATAACCCAACCTTCGCCGCCCTCATCGCCGCCTCAGGCCTCCCGCCAGACCGGTTCCATTTGCTCGGCGCGCGGGGCGATATCCCGGAGCTTTTAACCGCGATGGATCTCTTCATCATGCCCTCGCGCTCGGAATCCTTCCCCAATGCACTGGCCGAAGCCATGGCGGCAGGCTTACCGGCGATTGCAACCGATGTCGGCGATTGCCGCTTGGTGCTGGACGATGACCGCTTCATCGCAACAGCCGAAACGCTGGCCAACGCCATGGCGACACTGCTCACCCTGTCCCAAGAGGAGCAACAGGCGATTGGCGCTAGAAACCGCGACCGCGTCAAAGAGCGTTACACGATTGAAAAAATGACGAGGGCGTTTGATGAGGTTTTTGAGCGTCAATCGTAATTAAAAAAAATATAGATAATTTAATTCCGTCATTGCGAGCGACGAGCGAATCAACCCAGTTGACGCTAGTTAATTTAGCGCGATTTTACCATCGTATTTGATCGGGTTACATCAACTAGGTTGCTTCGCGTTCGCTCGCAATGACGAAAAAAACAACACATTGTCGATAAAACCTAAGCTGGAACCGCCACGCCTAGCCTAAAATAAATCTGCTTCACGAATTCCAGCACGAACTGCGCTGCCACCGCCGGGTCTTTCCACCATGCAACCGGGGCCACGCAGCCCCCTTGGCAGGTGACCTGAATATCGGCCATCGGCAGTGCTGCGCGGAAAATCGCCTGTGCCCGGCGCGAATGGTAATTCGTCGTCACCAGAATGAGCTTGGCAGGCTTATCGCCGATCACTTCACCCAACCCCCGCGCTTCCTCGCGCGTGGTGAGGCTTCCATTACCGAAAAACACGATTTTTTCCGGCGGAACGCCTACCTTCTCCAAAATCTGCCGCTTGATCAGCGTTCGGTCCGGCGGATGATAGCCGAGTTCTTCGGTAATCTTATCAATCGCATCGGGGCGCGCGGGCTCGCCATTGCTCACCCAGATATCGGCCACAAGCCCCGCATCCAGCAGTTCTTTGGCCCGCAACAGCCGCGCATTATTGCCATCGAGCACCACCGCGTGTTCGGCGGGCAACAGAGGCACATCCACCATCAAAATGCGCTCAAGATTAATCCCAATCAGCAAAGCCGCCAGCACGGCGAACGCGCAAAGCGTCGCAAAAATCCGCCAGAGCGTAGCGAGCAACAGTCTCATGCCGCTGCTTTCAGCGCACGGCGGAACGTATCCACCACCCGATCCTGCGTGGCCTCGTCGAGATAGGGGTGCATCGGCAGGCTCAGCACCTCATTCGCCAACCGTTCACTCACCGGCAAGCCATTGCCCGCCAGCGGAAAATGCCGATAGGCCGTCTGCAAATGCAAGGGCTTCGGGTAATAGACCATGGTCGGAATACCCTCGGCTTTCATCACAGTAATGATAGCGGCCCGCGCCTCAGCTGGCACCAAAACCGTATATTGCGCCCAAGCGGATACAAAGCCCGGCAAAATGCTGGGCACCGGCACAGTATCCTTCAAATGCTCCGAATAGCGTTTGGCAACCGCATCGCGCGCCACCACCTCGTCGCCCAAAATCTTCAGCTTTTCGATCAGCACCGCCGCCTGCATTGTATCCAAGCGGCCATTTACGCCGATCCGCACATTGTCATATTTATCCGTGCCCTGCCCATGCACGCGAAGCGAGCGCAGAAGGGCTGCCATCTCGGCATCATCGGTAAAAATCGCCCCGCCATCGCCATAGCATCCCAGCGGTTTGGAGGGAAAAAAGCTCGTCGCCGTCACATGGCCAATGGTGCCGACCTTTCGGGCTAGATGCGACCCGCCAAAGCTTTGTGCCGCATCGCTCATCAGCCATAGTCCGTGCTTGGCCACAATCGGCTCAATCGCATCATAATCGGCGGGTTGGCCGAAGAGGTCCACGGAGATCACGCATTTAGGCTTCAATCCATCGGCTTTGGCTTTCGCAATGCCCTGTTCAAGGCTTGCAGGATCCATATTGAACGTATCCGGCAGCACATCAACAAACACCGGCACCGCGCCAAGCCAAGCCACCACTTCCGCTGTCGCGGCAAACGTAAAGCTCGGGCAAAACACCGCGTCGCCCGGGCGAATGCCCTTGGCCATCAAGGGCATCGCAAGCGCTACCGTGCCGTTCGACACCGTTATGCAGTCTTTAGCCCCGCAAAACGCTGCAAGATCAGCTTCGAGCGTTTTAACCTCAGGCCCTAAAATATACTGGCCATGATGCGCCACGCGCAAAAGCCCCTCATCAATCGCTGCACCGATGCGGGCGCGTTGGGCGGCAAGATCAATAAAGGCAATGGGCGCATCTGACATGGGGAAAACCTTATGCAGCAAAAACCGGGGTTTGAGAAACCACCCGGCCATTATTCACTTCAATCGTCCGATCGGCTACGGCCACCAGCGCTGGCCGGTGGGTAATCGAGACAATCGTCAACGTTCCTTTTAGCTTTGCTATCGTCTCGACGACGGAGGCTTCGGTCGCCGCATCAAGCGCACTTGTCGCCTCATCGAGCACCAGCAACCGCGGCTGGCCGAGAAGCGCGCGGGCCAATGCAATACGTTGTCGCTCGCCACCCGAAAGCCTGCTACCTGCATCACCCACCGTGGTTTTCAACCCCTCAGGGAGGCGATACACAAAATCAGCGGAAGCAAGCCGCAAAGCCCGTTCAATCGCCTCATCCGTGGTACCCGGACGTATCCATTTGAGATTATCCTCAATGCTCGCATGAAACAGCATCGGGTCCTGGCCGAGATAACCCACACCCCGCCGCCAATCCGCAACCGCCAGCGAATCCAATCGCTCCCCGTCGATCAACACCGTGCCGGACTCAATGCGCCGAAGCCCAAGCATACAATCGAGCAAGGTCGTCTTGCCAGAGCCCGTAGGCCCCGTCAGCGTCACGAATTCGCCCGCTGCAATGCTAAGGCTCGCATTATCGAGAATGATGCGGCCACCAATCTCCACCGACACCTGATCAAGCTCGATTGAAGCAGGCCCGAGGCTCAGCGTGCCAGCCCCATCGGCAGCCAGCGATCGCTCGGCCTTCACTTCCGCCGCCATGGCCATGGCCATCACCGCATCAAAAGCGGGTAGCACGAGGCTGATCGATTGCTGGCATTGCCGCAAGCCTGTCACCTTCGGAAACAGGCGAATAAACATCGCGACAACCACAACAACGGTGCCCACATCCACCGCCAACAAAGTAGGCCCCGCAACCAGCAGCAGGATCACGACAAAGCCGCTCGCATATTCAAACAAAGCGCGGACAACTTGCACATCAAACGCGTTGGAAAACGTCAAATCGCGCAACCGCAAAATCGTACGCGAAAGGCGGGCCACCGCGCGCTCCTCGGTCGCCGTTGCTTTGACGAATTTCGCCCCAGCAATCAATTCGCCCGCATCCGATTGAAAATCGGCATTGGCCGAGGTCATTTCCTCGCCCACCATCAACCCGCGTCGTACAAGTCCCACCGAGACGATAAACAAGAAAGTGCCCGCGCCAAACAGTAAGCCGACCACCACCGGCGCGATGACCAGTGCCACCGCAATCTGCACGCCGATAAAGAGCACCGAGGAGAGGATCAGATTAGCCTGATAAAACGCGCCGCCGAGGCGCACCGGCTCAGTGATGCCCGCAGAGATCAGATCGCCCGCCCTTCGCTCGCGAAAAAAGCCAAATTCCGAACTAAAATACCCAGAAAACAACCGCATCTGCCAAGAGGCAACATATTCCGTCTGAAGTTTGGCTCCCAAATAGGCCTGTGCCAAAAACACAATCACGCCCAGCACCACAAGCCCGATCGAAAAGCCTGCAATCGAAATAGCCGTCACCGGCAGCCCAACCAGCGACAAAGCCCCGTTTATCGCGAGCGTCACGCGGTCATCGCTGGAACCCGGCGCACCACCAACCGCCTTTAACAGCGGTAGCAAGGATGCGACCATCGCGCCATCCAAAAGCGCGTTTAAAAACGTCAGAAAGACCAAAAGCGGCAACCGTCGACCCGACACACGATACACATCGCGAAACAACCGCATCATGGAGGCTAACATTACGCGGCACTCCGTTTGGCCGTTTTGCGCAAGCGATGCGCCCCGCCCGTCCAGTGGCTGCCCGCAAAAATACCTTCTCCAACCCCTTCGACAATAGCGGCCAGATGCTCAGCGCGTGCGGAAAGCGAATGCACATCCATCACCAAATGTTGCCCGGCAATGGCGATTTTTTGCGCTTTCTCGGGGTCCGATATAAGCTGGAAGTGGGCATCCATCACGTTTTGCGGCTCGACAACGAGGCAGTTTTCGCCGTCCACGAAGCCAGCCTCGGCAAAGCCATGAAACGGACGACACACCAGCACCGAACCCGCCGCCGGTATCTCGAAAAATTTACGGATCGGCATATCGAGTCCCGAACCGCAGGTATAGGAATATCGCGTGCCCGCAATCCGTGCGCCGAAATCAGCGTTGAGCAGACGTTGCACCAACCGCTTTTCGCCGCGCATCAGCCGCAACTTCTTTAAAAGCGAAACCAGTTTCCGAAACCGGCTATCGATCACCGGTTCAATATCGCCCTTTAACAGCGCATCCCGAGCTACTTGGCGGGCATGGTATTGCACCCCCATCACCGACCAAAAATCGGCGCGTGCCACCAAAGGCGACACCGAGAATTCCGAATCTGAGACAAAATGCGGCAAAGAGGCCACACGCCCTTGCTGCGTCCGGAAAAATTCCGCCCAGATATCGGTGGTAATTGCCGCAAAGCGCTCGTCTTTCAGGTTCGGCATATCGGCGATAAACGGGCAGAATTCTTGCCCGAAGCCGATAAAGAAATCCGCCGCCGCCTCAATCCGATCCCGCTCGCGCGCCGTCCAATTGTAAAAATCATTCTCGAGCAAAATCGCCATGCGTGGAATAGCGAGGGCTGCAAATTGCTGAGCGATGATCGGCAGATACAGAAGATCATCTGACACGCCATCATAGGCATAGGCTTTGTTCACCGCATTGGCGTAATTCGCTGGGTCGGCAGCGTCAGAAAACAATACCAGAGTATTGCTGGCAGCCACATCAAACGGCCCGTGTTCATCGATGAAAGCCGGAAGCCCGCGCGCCAACACATCGGATGACACGTGGCCCGGCCCGAAAAAGCGGACATCGCAGCCTTTCATCAACGCAACCGGCAGCAAATTCCGCGTTGGATTGATAAAGCTGGCATTCACATCGACATAGAGAAGCCGCGCCGTCATGAGCGCACCTCCGCCTTGCGACGCGCTTTATATTTCGGCAGCCGATAGGCATCGACAAACGGCTGCAACAGCAAATCGCGCATGGCCGATACATTGTATTTCTGCTCAACGCGACGCTTCGCCGTCTCGCCCAAACGCTTCGCCTCGTCCGGATTCATCAACCAATGGCGCAAAACGTCAGCCGCCGCCGGCACATCGCGGTGCCGCACCAATACGCCATTCTCACCACTGGTGATCAGCGCGGCATGGGTTTCGTGGTCATAAGCAACGGTAGCGACGCCAGCCGCCAATGTCTCCAGCAAAGCCGAGCCCTGCATCGGAGCTATTGAGAGATCGCAGGCTTTGAGCACCGCCATCGCCTGCTTGTGCGGAATAAGCCCGGTAATCACAACCCGGTCCGATAACCCAAGCGCTTTGGCCCGCGCCTCAATAACGGGACGGTCGAGCCCATCCCCCACTAAAATCAGCGTGCCGGGCAAATCACGCCCCACCGCGCTGGCGAAAATCTCGAAGGCATCGATAGCCAGTTTTTCAGGATGCAATCGCCCTAAGACGACCATCCGTGGATGGGCGGCATCCAAAACGGCCAAAGGAGCATCGGAGGCTTGCGCCCCATCCACTTCGCGTAAATCCAGCGGTTGAATCCAAGGCGAAATCTTCGCCCGATCCATGCCCTTAACGGTGTAAAACGGCGGAGAGAGCGAAGGTGCCCCCGAATAGCGATCAAACAAGCGGTACACCAACCGATACCAATAGGGCAGAACCCGCTTCACGGCTTTAGGGAAATATTGCTGAAACGGCAAAATATCTTCCCAATAGGCCTCAATCATACACACCGTCGGCAAAGCGCGCACCTTGCGGGCCAAGAGCGCCATCGCCGCCGTGTAATGAGGCCCCACCGTTTGTACGACATCGGGACGAAAAGCCTCTACCGCATCATCGAGAAAGCGCCTTGCATCCCACACGTGCCGCAATCCGGCTACCAGCTTGCGCAATCCCCTGCCTGAGCGCGGAAATTCCAATTCGCGGTACACGATCGTATCCGAAATGCGAAACTCTTGGGTCTTTCGTCCGAAGGGAACGACATAGAGCACCTCGTCAAACATGGTGCCCAAATTAAACTGGAGTTCCAACGAGGTCAGATCATCGAGCCGGATTTTACCGTCGGAAACCAGCTTCTCAACGCTGTCATAGCCGATCATCATCAACCGGCGCGGCATGTTGTCTTGCTTGTTTAGACGTTCTTTGCCGCTCATGACGCGCCGCCTTTGCCGTCATAAACAAGCCGGGCCTCCGCCCCCTCGCCTTCCACGCGGCCTAAATGACGCGCGGGCGTGCCACCCACAATCGTGCCATCGAGCACATCGCGGTTCACCAAACTATTGGCCGCAATCACGCAGCGCGAACCGATGGTGACACCGGCAACGATCACCACTTGCGCGCCAATATAGGTATTCGAACCAATCACAACGCGAGCCTTTCGCGCGGCCTGTACGCCGCCCGATACCGCCCAAAGCACGGTATCATGCGTGTAAATATGGGTGCCCGAAGAGATAGAACAATTGTCACCAATAACGAGCCCACCGCCCGATCCATCCAGCATTGTATAGGGGCCGATCCAGCTATTCGCCCCGACCGTCACCTCGCCCATCACCACGGATGAATCATAAATGCTGGTCTTCTCGCCAAAGCCTAACGTCTTGGCCCGTTCCCAGCGGTCAAATTGCGCGTCCGCAAAAGGCAGGCTGCGGTTGAAGGTTGAACGCAACTCTTCATCACGTTGCCGATGCAGCGCCTGCAATAAATCACCAAGCTCAGACACTTTATCGGTCATGCTCATCCCTCAAAGAGGTCCAGCCAGACTTCCAAATACAGAAGCGACCAGATCAGTAAGCGCCGGTTCTGGCGGCCATCGAGATGGTCCATAATCAGCGCCTGTGCCGTCGTACGATCCAGATAAGTCCAAAGCTTCGCATTCGGGTTCAACAAGGTCCGCCGGACATAATCAATGCTCTCGCCGCGGAACCAGCTGGCATCGGGCGCCGAGAAGCCTTGCTTCAGCGCTTGCGTCACATCTTCAGGAATATATTTCGACATGGCTGAACGCAGGATGAGTTTTCCATCATTCGTCTTGCCAAAATAGGTGGCTGTTTTCGAACCCGGCGTGTTCTCATCGAGCTTTAGCACCTCGCCGAGATTGGCAAGCTTCATGGTAACCGGCACACGGCCCGCATAATCCACGAGGTCATTATCCAAAAACGGCACGCGGCTCTCAAGCGATTGCGCCATCGAAAGCTTATCTTCGACCACCAGCAACCCGTGCATAAAGGTCTTGGCTTCGAAATAGAGCGAGTGGTTGATGTAATCCTGCGGCGTTTTCAACTCAGCATCATGATGCGAAAACACATTACGAAAAATCGTACGCGGATCAGCGTTGCGACCTTCTGATCCCAAAGGCGCAATCAAATCCGAGAAGGATTCGGAAGGCACCAAACGCTGCCAGTTCTCGTAATAGCGATCCACATACTCATCGAAATTCTGCGCACTTGCAGCCCGATAATACCGCCAAGGATAGCCTGCAAAAAGCTCGTCCCCACCCGCGCCCGACAGCACAACCTTGCCAAAGCGGCTGGCAAGCTTTGCGGCGTAATAATTCGGGTAAGATTGCCCCACGCGCGGCTCTTCCAGATGCCAAACGAGCGAACGCATGCAGCGCTCCATATCGCCTGCTTTGAGCACCATCTCATAATGCTCGGTATTGAATTTATAGGACATACGCTCAGCGGCACGGCGCTCGTCAAACGCCATCTCAAGGCCCGATGCGGAGGACATATCAAAGCCAACCGTAAACGTATGCAACATTGGCCGTTGCTTCGCCGCAATGGCGGTGATCGAGCCAGAATCCATGCCGCCTGAGAGGTACGAACCTAAAGGCACATCGGAGATCAGCTGACGGCTCACGGCCTGTTGGAACAACCGATCAACTTCCTGCTCGGTCTCCGCACGATCCGTCATCGTCTCATCTTCGACAAACCGGAAATCCCAATAGCGCACCGGCTCGGGCAAGCGCTTCATACCAGCGTCAATCGTAATCGTTGAACCAGCGGGAAGCATCTTCACACCCGCAAACAACGTGTTGTCCGAGATGAAGTTCTGAAACGTCATATATTCGGCCAAATGCGTCGGATCGAGTTTGGCCTTGAAGCCCGGGAACTTCATAAAGGCTTTGATCTCAGAGCCAAACAACAGGGTTTTGCCATCAAACCAATAATAAAGCGGCTTCACGCCAAACCGGTCTCGCGCCAGCGTTAGTCGCCGATTGGCCCGATCCCAGATCGCGAGCGAGAACATGCCGTTGAATTTTGCAACCGCATCCAATCCCCATTCGCGAAAGGCTGTAACCACCACTTCGCTATCGCCCCGCGAACGGAAGGAATGGCCCTTCGCCTCTAAATCAATCCGCAATTCCTGAAAATTATACACTTCACCGTTATAGGTGAGCACCAGCTTGCCATCCGCCGACGGCATGGGTTGATGCGCAGCATCCGACAAATCAATGATGGACAGCCTACGATGGCCCAGCGCCACCGGCCCATCGGTAAACTGGCCCTCACCATCCGGGCCACGGTGGACAAGCGCATCCGTCATCGCCTTCAGCGTCACAGGAGACGCGGGCGAACCGTCAAAATGATAGATGCCTGCTATGCCGCACATTGACGTCGTATTCCTTGGTTATTCTGTGTGTAGCGAAGTGAGCGAATAGCGAATGGCGAGTAGCGAATAGGGGAATCAAGCTTCTTTCTCCCTGAGGGAGAAGGTGATTGCGGAGCAATCTGATGAGGGCCTAACAGTCACCATGAGAACCTCATCCGCCATCTCCGGCAACACCTATCCCCTACTCGCTATTCGCTACTCGCTACTCGCTATTCGCTAAACACCATTCGCCAAATCCCTAGCCCAACTTCGCAATCACGCTAATGCCCGCTTCCTCGGCAAACTCGTGTTCAATCACAAGCCCCAACTGCTCACACCAGCCGCGCACTTCTTCAACCGTGTGACGCCGCGCATTTTTCGGCGCAAACCAGTCGAAATTGATGTGGTTCATTTCATCGAGCGACATTTCAGGACGATAAAACGCCTTCAGCACATGCCAATAGAAGAAGCGTTGTAAATTGATTTTACCCGCCGGAATCTCGAGCAAATCAATCGGGCGCTTGATGTCAATCTCGATGTTCAGCTCGCCCAAAATCCGGCCAAGTTCGGAAAGCGGCTCCATCGCCGCCCAGCCTTCTTCCGCCGTCATCACCTGCATCTTGTCGCGGATATAATCATCGGTGAATTCCCGCACCGGACCCTTTTTGCGGTACACATAAAATACCACACGACCACCAACTTTTACGTGTTTGGTGACAGCCGCAAGCGCGTTAAAGGTGTTATCCGTGTGGTGCAAAACACCTTCCGAGAACACGATATCGACGGAGCGTTCAGGCACCGGAATCTGGTTCAAATCGGCTTGAATAAATCCAGCCGACCAACCGCGTTCTGCAAACCGAGCGGAAGCAACATCGACAGCGGTCGACACATCCACACCGAGATAATGCACGCGGTCCATCACAGGGCCGAACAGCGCGATGCCTGATAGCGCCGCACCACAGCCCGCATCCAGAATAATCGGATGTTCGCCATGTTCCTTAAACCAAGGCGCAAACGGCACATCACCATATTTTTGCACAAGCCATGTCCGCATATGATCCGCAACCGAGCCTTCAAACGTATCGCGCTTGGCCCATTTAAAGCCGAAGGTTTCGCGCGTTTGCTCTTGCGCCGCAGACACAAATTCCGCCGAACGCGGAATGCCCGCAACCGTCGTAATCTGGCGGCCATTGGCGGTGGCCGTTTCGCCCTCAGCCGGAACCGGAACGCCCAAAAGATCAGATAACCATTGCGGTTGCGACATGATCAATGACCCTTAGCAATCGAGCGAATACATTCGATGACGTAGGAATAATCATCCTCTGACATCCGGTTGTGCAGCGGAATCGCCATGGTGTTGTTTTCGCAATCTTTGGCACCCGGAAAATCTTCCGGCTTGATGTTGTAGCGGTCGCGATAATAGCCCAGCATATGGATCGCATGCGTGCCGGGACGTGTCGCAACGCCCATGGCATGAAGCTTGGCCATAATCTCGTTGCGCGGCAAAGGCGCGAGCTTCGGGTCGACATAGGTCACGTAAGCCTGCCAAGCATGGCGCACATCGTTTGGCACGACCGGCTGGCGGAGCCACTCAATATCGGCAAGCTCTTCGCGATACCGGCGCGCTGCCACATCACGCTCGTCAATAAAGCGATCAAGCTTCGTCATCTGCACAAGGCCGATGGCGGCCTGAATATCCGTCATACGGTAATTGAAGCCCAATTCGTCAAAGTCCGGCAGCAAATAAGGCTGTGCCCCGCGGTGCCGCATTTCTTCCGAAACCGATGCACCATGGTTGCGCAACACCTGCGCTTTGGCGGCCACATCGTCATGGATCGTCGTCATCATGCCACCCTCGCCCGTCGTAATCGACTTGCGCGGATGGAAGGAGAAACACGCCGCATCGCCCAACGCACCGGCGGGCTTGCCGCGATAGGATGCGCCAGCAGCACAAGCGCCGTCTTCGACAATCTTCACATGATCCGGCAACACGGCCCGCAAACCATCCATATCGGCGCAAAGGCCAAAGAGATGCACGGGCATCACAGCCTTGGTGCGCTCCGTTACCTTTTGAGCGACAGAGGCTGGATCGATATTATTCGTGCGCGGATCAACATCGCAGAGCACCGGAACCGCATTGCAATAGAGCACCGCATTGGCGGTAGCGACCCATGTGAACGAAGGCACAATCACCTCATCACCGGGGCCGATATCCATGGCAGCCAGTGCCAGATGCAAAGCCGTCGTGCAGCTTGTGGTCGCAAGCGCATGCGGCACACTATGCCGCGCTGCAAATTGCTTTTCAAACTCGGCCACTTTCGGGCCTTGCGTCAGCCAGCCCGATTCAATCGGGCCGCGCACGGCCTGCCATTCTTCTTCGCCCATTGAGGGGAGTGCAATCTGGACGGTTCTCTTTTCCATGGCCATGTTCAAAACAATCCTTATTCAGCAGATTTATTATTCGGCAGACTTGGCGCGACGCGCAGCAACTTCACTCTTATGGCCTTCGCGCCAGGTGATCAGGCGGCGCAAGCCCTCTTCCAGATCAATCCCCGCCGTGAACCCGATTTCCTTCGATGCACGAACCGGCGAACCCACGCGGTTACGCACTAGCGTCGCAGCCGAACGCGGCGCGTAATTGATCGGCTGGTTGCAGCCTGTGAGGTTCAACAGCATTTCAGCCACTTCCTTGAGCGAAGTACGCTTGCCGGTGCCGACATTGTAGAAGCGGTCGGTAGCCGTTGCACCCATGGCGCAAAGATTGGCGCGGGCGCAATCTTCAACGGCTACGAAGTCAAACGCTTCCGAGCCATCGCCCATAATGGTCGGGCCTTCACCGCGATCAATCGCATCGAGCATTTTCATGATCACCGCGATATACGCACCACGATAATCCTGACGCGGGCCATAGACGTTCATATAGCGCAGGCCGACATAATCGAGGCCATAACGGAAGTGATAGGCACGCGCCATCGCCTCGCCGCAAATCTTCGTCGCGCCGTAGAAATTCTTGTTGTTGAACGGGTGATCTTCCGTCATCGGCTCTTCCACCGCATCGCCATAAACGGATGCGGAAGACGACCACACCAACCGCTTCACATTGTTGCGGACGCAGCTATCGAGCACGTTGAACATGCCCTTCACGTTCACATCAAACGCAGTGCGCGGATATTCATGGCATTGCAGCAACCAGAGTGCTGCAAACTGAAACACGCCATCGGCACCTTTCAGCGCTGCATCCAAAATATCGGTATGCGTGATATCGCCACCGGCTTCGAAAATTTTCACGCGCGGATCTTTCAGCGAGCCTGATAAATTCTCCATCGTGCCACGTACGAAATTATCATAGATGACGATCTCGCCGACATCCTCTTGAATGAGCTGATCCACCGCATGCGAACCAATCAGACCCGCGCCACCAATCACAACGAATTTCTTGCCTTTAATATCCACGAGTCTTGCTCCTAGTCGGCCAGCGCGAGCTGGTTTTCATTGATTAAACGATAGGTTTCACCCGTTGCCGGGCATGTCAGATCAGCGCCCAAACGGTCGCCAGAACGGCTCATCCAGCCCATCCGGCGGGCGGGATTTCCCACCATCAGCGCATAATCGGGTACATGTTTTGTGACAACGGCACCGGCACCAATCAGGCAATACGCGCCCAAGTCATGGCCGCACACGATGGTGGCATTCGCGCCAATGGTCGCCCCTTTGCCCACCGGCGTGGTTTTAAACTCCGACTTGCGGCTCACATTCGCGCGCGGGTTGATCACATTGGTGAACACACAAGAAGGCCCGCAAAACACATCATCGCCCAGCTCAACACCTTCATAAAGCGAGACATTGTTCTGGATCTTGCAGCCATTGCCGATGGTGACTTTCGGCCCGATCATCGCATTCTGTCCAATCGAGCAATTCTCTCCGATCACAGTCCCGGCAAGGACGTGGCAGAAATGCCAAATCTTGGTGCCGCGACCGATCACCGCCCCCTCATCGACATAGCTCGATTGATGGATCAAAACGCCCGGAAAACGCGGGTCTTCCCTCATTTCACTCATAAATCAGGCTTTATCGGCGAAGGGATGAACAATCCCTGAACGTTTGGCAATGTCCTGCTGGCGGAAGGTCGAAACGATCTCGATCGAAGGCCGCACCTCTTTCAAGCCAAAGCCGCGCCCCGCTAGAATTTCCTCATACGAACGCGTGTGCAAATCGGTAAACCCTTCGGAGAACTCGACTTCTTCACCATCCACCGTAATCGAGCGATAGGTGGTTTTCTTGCCCTGCACGCTTTCGGGCAGATCGTTGCGATCGACCGACAAGAACCAGCTCACATCCGCGCGCTCGCACTCCAAAAAGCCAGCCGCGCGTTCTTCCGTGCGCAAATGGGCGATGTTGGATTTCACGCCGCCAAACACAAAGCCCAGCATATCGAAGAAATGCACACCGATATTGGTGGCCACACCACCCGATTTCGAGTCGTCGCCCTTCCAAGACGCGTGATACCAGCGCCCGCGCGAGGTGCAATAAGTCAATTCAACCTTGTGCCTTTTGGTGGAATGGGCAAATTTATC
>CANCAR010000052.1 GCA_947374125.1 Hyphomicrobiales bacterium
ATCCTCACCGACGGCAAATCCGTTCTCTTAGCCCCCGGCATGGCGATCACGGCGGAGATTAAAACCGGCCAAAGACGGTTGCTGGATTATCTTCTGTCACCGCTGAAAGAAGTCGGCTCAACCGCGGTGAAAGAGCGGTGAAGGAGATAAATCTTCGGAAGATATGGGATCGAACACATGCGAAAGTATGGATCTACGTTTCCGATATCTAACCGCTAGAGGCAGCCCAAAATTATAATTCGGAGCTGAGGCATTTCGAAATTGGTGGGGTGCCCTGTCGAAAGCTTCGCAGCGCTGATCTACCTAGCGGAGTCATATATGCTGACGCATTGAAATGTTTTCCGATAGGCTTAAGTTAATCTACTTTGTTTGGCTGATTTGCGTAAAAGGCTTGGGGTATGCGGCAAAGTATAAAGTTTCTACACACGCTTTCCTCCTGCGGCCTATTGGGTGCGCTGGTTGCCTATACGCTTGTGTTGTGGAAAGCACCGCAGTCGAGCGTGACGCAATATGCTGATATGCGGGAAGTCATTAGCCTGATCTGTCGCTTCGTATTGGTTCCCTCGCTTGGCATATCGCTGGTCACAGGCCTTTTGGCAATGCTCGTGCACCGCACCTATCAACAAAAGCGGTGGGCTTGGGCGAAAGCGGTACTTGGGCTTTCGATGTTTGAGTCGACGCTTGCGGTCACGCAATCCAAAGCGGTTGAAGCCGCGGGATTTGCAGCAAGAATCGCACAAGGCGGCGATCAAATGACCGCCAAAGCACTTTTAGCGGAAACGCTCACCTCGGAGTGGAATGTTCTCCTTGCGCTAACGGCGCTATGTTTTGCCCAAACAGCACTTGGTATTTGGCGGCCTAGGCTTGAATTCAAGCGCCAAACCTCAAGCCCCGCTTAAGCTTGCTCTTCGCTATCCGTTTTTCCTAGCGAAATCGGTTGGTAAGCATCGGTTTGAGCTTTTCAAAGACCCGGCTTCACCTTACAAAGAAGCCATCCTTCAAATATCATTCATTGCCCTTGCCTCAGAATGGAATTTCGCAATGTCTCGCATCTCGCCCTTCCGCCTTGTCGTTCTGGCCACCGTTGCTCTAACCTCCGCCGCTTGCAACACCACCAATTCGCAAAAAATGGCGAGTGCTAACGTCACCGCTCGCGACGAATCAGCAGCAGCCTTAGGAGCTTTGAACCGCTTCCGGGCAAGCCGTGGCCTTGGTCCGGTCGCAATCGATGCCAATTTAATTGAAGTCGCCAAATTCCAATCCATTGCCATGGCGTCGCGTGACGCGCTCACGCATGAAGTTTCTGGTGACTTTACGAGCCGGATAAATGGTGCTGGCTTTACCAATTCTGGGGCTGTTGAAAATGTTGGTGCCTCCCACGCAACGGCCGAGGCGGCGATCAATTCCTGGATCAATTCGCCTTATCACCGTGACAACATGCTGATGAAAGACGCCACTCGCATGGGCATGGCGCGTGCTGATTCACCCAACTCCCGCTATGGGAATTACTGGACACTCGATTTGACGTCGGATGTAGCGGGCGCGGGTCCGAAAATGATTTCGAAATAATAAATCCCTCGGTCTTTCCGAGCGATTTATTGGTTTACGTGATTGAGCGTTACAAATGGGGACTGATTACTTAACGATAGTAGCGACGACGCTTTCAAACTCTGCCTCGCTCTTGCAAAAGCTGGCTTCGTCAAAATTATAGCCGTAATTGCAGGTGAGAACGCGAGGATTTTCCTCACTGCCCTTTTTGGCAATGCCGTAAAACGTCGCGTAAATCTTGCGCTGAAGCGCATCGACGACAAAGCGCGTCGTCACGATATTGTCCTGATGCGCAATCTTGAAGCTGACATCCACGAGGCAACGGCTGCCCCAGCCACCATCATATTTGTTTTGTTTAAAATCGCGGATCGTGCCGCCCATCTTGCCCCAAATGATGCCCTGCTCGTGCTCATAGTTTTTAGCGGACGCCTCAGCCGCCGCCGAACAGGACGAGTCGGCAAAGGCCGGTGTAGCGAGGGCAGCGAAGCAACACAAGGCGAGAGCGGATACGATCTTTGACATGATGGCCCCAAAAGTTTGTGGTTATGACGCTATCTCCGAACTATACGGCAAACCACGGATGACTCGCAATGGCAGGACCACCAACGGGATGGGGATGACGGGCTATTCTCTAGCGTTTACTGCCAAATATCTCCGCGCGATTCCGATCTAACGCCTATTCTGCTGCAATCTTGGCGACTGCTTTGGCAATCGCATTATCAGTGACTTCAAAATCAGCCTCCTTTAGCGCCAGGCTAATATAAACCTTGCCCATCGGCTTGAAGACGCCGTTTTCGCGTAAAGCGGCATTAAATCGCATGTTCTTCTTCACATCCGCTTGGATGACATCGCGATAATTCCTAACGTCGCGATCAATGAACAAGACATCAAAAAGCTGCATATCGCCGACGATCCGATAGGCAATGCCTGCGGCGTCGAGATGCTTGCGGAACAGGCCTGTGATCCGCTCGCCATTGGCCTGCAAGCGTTCATAAGCGCCTTCCCGCCGCAAGATTTCCATAGTCTTGAGGCCCGCCACCGCGCCAACCGGATTGCCCGAAAGCGTCCCGATCATCATCAGCCAACGTTCCGGCCCGACGGCTGATTTATCGAAATGAACCATGATGTCCTTGCGTCCTGCAACGGCTGCAATCGGAAAACCCCCGCCGATGATTTTGCCGAGTGTGCAGAGATCAGGCTTGACACCATACCGAGTCTGTGCGCCGCCATAGGCCAAACGGAAGCCGGTAACAATCTCGTCAAATATCAACACGATGCCGTATTGGTCACAGAGCTTTCGTACCGCTTGGAGAAAGCCGGCCTGTGGCGGAATAATCCGCTGCAAGGGTTCGACAATAATGCAGGCTATCTGGTCGCCATACTCCGTAAGCAGGCTTTCGAGATAGGCTGGATCATTAAACGGAGCGATCAGCATATCGCCGCGCACCGAGTCGGGAATTCCGGCGCTATCCGGTACCGCTTGGGGGAAATTCACCAAATGCGTGGGCGCAAGGCTCATTTGCGCCTCACCCGACATGCCGTGATACCCGCCCTCAAATTTCAAAATCTTCGACCGCCCCGTAAACGCCCGGGCAAGGCGCATGGCGTACATATCGGCCTCGCCGCCGGATGAGACAAACCGCACTTGATCTGCACACGGCACGGCGTTGCAGATTTCCTCCGCCAATTCGACGCCCGCGCTGTTATTGGTAAAAAACGTCATGCCCTTGCTCATTTGCCGAGCAACAGAATCGAGCACTTCCTCATGGCCATGGCCAATCAGCATGGGACCGGAGCCAATGAGAAAATCGACATATTCGCGACCATCTTCATCCCAGATGCGAGAGCCCTTGCCTTCGCGAATGAACATAGAGGGTTCGATATTGCCAAATCCACCATCCGGCAACACCGCGCGGGCGCGCTCCATCCAGCTTGCGTTTGTCATGGTCCCTCACCTCTTTACTCGTCGGGCCGAATACGTGGCCTCCCCTTTTTAACGCGCTGAATAGATCACAGATGGGCAGAGGCTGTAAATGTGCCCAAGTCCTAGCTCTCAATGGATCCAGGTCTTGTTGGCTGATAATCAAATGCGAGAATTCGCTTAACTCCCGCCCGGAACATGGCATAAGGACGCCATTCCCGTCTCCAAGGTTGAAGAGCAGCATGATTCGTCTCGAAAACATAAGCAAGCAAAACGGCCACCAGATCCTTTTCATCGAGGCGAGCGCCTCACTGATGAAGGGTGAAAAGATCGGCCTTGTTGGCCCCAATGGCTCGGGCAAGACGACGCTTTTCCGCATGATAACGGGTGAGGAATTGCCTGACGAAGGCCAGGTCGCCGTCGATCGTGGCATGACGATCGGCTATTTCAGCCAGGATGTCGGCGAAATGTCGGGTCGAACGGCGGTGGCGGAGGTCATGGAGGGGGCCGGGCCTGTGAGTGAGGTTGCGGCCGAACTTAAAGCGCTTGAAACGGCTATGGCGGACCCTGATCAGGCCGATAAAATGGATGAAATCATCGAACGCTATGGCGAAGTGCAAGCCCGCTTTGAAGAGCTTGATGGCTATGAGCAAGAAGGGCGCGCTCGCGAAGTTTTGGCGGGTTTAAGCTTCAGCCAAGAAATGATGGACGGCGATGTCGGCAAATTATCGGGTGGCTGGAAGATGCGCGTGGCGCTTGGCCGCATTCTCCTCATGCGCCCCGATGCGATGCTGCTCGATGAGCCATCGAACCATCTCGACCTTGAAAGCCTCATCTGGCTCGAAGACTTTCTCAAAAACTACGAGGGCGGCTTGCTGATGACCTCGCACGACCGCGAATTCATGAACCGCATCGTGACCAAGATTGTCGAGATTGATGGCGGTGGGCTCACCACCTATTCCGGCAATTACGAGTTTTACGAGCAGCAGCGCGCAATGTCTGAAAAGCAGCAGCAGGCGCAGTTTGAACGCCAACAGGCGATGCTCGCCAAGGAAATCAAATTCATCGAACGCTTCAAAGCCCGCGCCTCGCACGCAGCCCAAGTGCAAAGCCGCGTCAAAAAACTCGAAAAGATCGACCGCGTTGAACCACCCAAGCGCCGCCAGACGGTGGAGTTTGAGTTCCCCCCTGCCCCGCGCTCAGGTGACGATATTGTGAGCCTCAAGGGCGTCCATAAAAGCTATGGCAGCCGGAGCATCTATGAAGGGCTCGATTTCCAAATCGGCCGCCGCGAGCGCTGGTGCGTGATGGGGGTTAATGGCGCCGGTAAATCCACACTGTTAAAGCTGATCACGGGCACCACTGAACCCGATCAGGGTCAGGTTGCCATCGGCTCCAGCGTCAAAATGGCCTATTTCGCGCAACACGCGATGGAAGTGCTGGATGGTGAACGCACGGTGTTTCAATCGCTCGAAGACAATTTCCCGCAAGCCAGCCAAGGCTCCTTACGCTCATTGGCTGGATGCTTCGGCTTCTCGGGCGATGATGTCGAAAAACGGTGCCGCGTGCTCTCAGGTGGCGAAAAAGCCCGTCTTGTGATGGCGATCATGCTGTTTGATCCGCCCAATTTCTTGGTGCTCGACGAGCCAACCAACCATCTCGACATGGCCACCAAGGAAATGCTGATCACCGCGCTCTCGCAATATGAAGGCACGATGCTGTTTGTTTCGCATGACCGGCATTTTTTGGCCGCGCTCTCTAACCGCGTATTGGAACTGACGCCCGAAGGCATCCACCAATATGGCGGTGGGTATACGGAATATGTCGAGCGGACGGGACAGGAAGCGCCGGGGTTGAGGGGTTAGGTGGTCAGTTTTCCTCATGGTGAGCCGCGCCAAAAGCGCGTGTCGAACCACGTCCTTCGACAAGGGCCTAAAGGCCCTGCTCAGGATGAGGTAAATTGCAACCAGCCGGTCTGCCCTGCTCTTAATGCCCGCCGCCCAAATAAGCCGCTTTCACCGCTGGATCATTCTTTAACATGCTGGCTTCGCCTGAGGTGCGGATATGGCCGTTTTCCATGACATAGCCGAAGTCTGACACTTCCAATGCCGCGGCGGCAAATTGTTCCACCAAGAGAAGCGTGATCTTCATCGCTTTCAAGCGCTCGATCGTGTGGAAAATCTCTTCCACGAGACGTGGGGCTAACCCCATTGATGGCTCGTCGAGCAACAACACTTCCGGGTTCAACATCAAAGCGCGCGCCATGGCGAGCATTTGCTGTTCGCCGCCTGACAGGGTTCCCGCCAATTGCGTACGGCGTTCTTTTAAGCGCGGAAACAGCTCGAACATTTTAGCGATATCGCCATCGACATCACCCTTGGCGCGGCTGCCGGTCAGACGCGGAAATGCGCCGAGCAACAAATTATCGATCACCGGCAAGGTTGGAAAAACGCGGCGGCCTTCGGGCGAGTGCGCAAGGCCGAGCCGCGTAATATCATGCGAGGCTAACCCCGTAATATCCGTTTTGCCGAGATGGATGGAGCCGCTCTCGGGCTTCAACATGCCTGATAGCGCGCGCAAAGTCGTGGTCTTCCCCGCCCCGTTCGAGCCAATCAGCGCTACAACCTTGCCCTGAGGCACTTCAATTGAAATGCCATGTAGCACTTTAACCTTGCCATAGCCCGCTACGAGATTGTCGATCTTAAGCATCGTGTTCTCCCGTCAGACGGCGTGGGCGGCAGCACCGCCGCCAAGATAGGCCTCAATCACGCGCGGATCGCGCTGAACATCGGCGGGCTGGCCCTCAGCAATTTTTTGGCCGAAATCCAAAACGGTAACCGTGTCGCAAAGGCTCATAACGACATCCATATGATGCTCGATCAGGACGATCGTCAGCCCCGCCTCGCGAATTTTGTGGATAATAGCCATGAGTTCGACGATATCCGGCGCGGTTAAGCCCGCCGCTGGCTCATCAAGCAGCAAGAGGCGCGGATCGAGCGCGAGCGCGCGGCTGATTTCCAGCAAACGCTGCTTGCCATAAGGCAGGTTGCGGGCTTCCTCGGCTGCCAAGCCATCAAGGCCGGTGAAGCGCAAAATATTCATGGCACGGGCGCGGGCGCGCGCCTCCTCGTGCCGGGCGAGCTGGGTTTTGAGCGCCACGCTGAAAAAACCCGAGCGATAGGTATGGTGCAGGCCCACCATCACGTTTTCCAACACACTCAACTCTCCGAACAGTTGGACATTTTGGAAGGTGCGCGCGATGCCTTTCAACGCAATTTCGGGGGATTTTAATCCCGCAATCGCATCCCCTGCGAAGCGGATAGCACCCGCCGTCGGGACATAGATGCCGGTGAGCACATTCATCATCGTGCTCTTGCCCGAGCCATTCGGCCCGATGAGCCCATGGATCGTACCGGGCTTAATCGAAAGCGAGACGCCATCGAGTGCTTTCAGACCGCCGAATTGCATGAGAATACTGTCAACCGAAAGCAGCGCGGCATCGGATTTGTCACCACCGGCTTGCAATGTAAGCGCTTGGGCCTCGGGCGAATTCGCGACAGCTTCATCGACCGCCAGCGATTTACCCCGACGCGCCCAAAGCTGCGACAAGAAGCCAACGATCCCTTCGGGGAGATAATACACAACGAACAGGATCATCACGCCGAAGACGGCCAGCTTATAATCCGTGATTTTTTGCAGCATCAGCGAGAAAACGAAAAACGCCAAGCACAGGATGATCGGTATAAGAACACGCGGCAGATTTTCGCGGTTCCGGAGCGCGGTGATTGCGCCTGCCACCAGTGCGAGCACCGCAATACAACCCGCAATAATCCGGAACAGTCCAATATCCGCCAAGAGATTAGGCAGAAAGACGATAATCACAGCACCCAAAATCGGCCCAAGCCGCGACTTGCGACCGCCCAACGTCACGCCGAGCAAAAACTGCACCGAGAGTTCAAAGGTGAAATTATTCGGCGCGATATATTGTTCGGAATAGGCAAACAATGCGCCTGCATAGCCCGCCAGTGCTGCGCTCAGCACGAAGGCAATCACCTTGTGCTTATAGACGCTGACGCCCATGCAATCGGACGCAATCGGGCTATCGCGAAGCGCCTCGAACGCACGGCCAAAGTGGGATGCAAGCACGCGGTTGATCACAAGGATCGTCAACAGCAGCGAGGCCGCCGTTACATAGAAGAATTCCATTTCCTTCATGCGCTTCAACGACATGTCGAGGAAGGGAAGAACATTGCTATAGGAACGCAGATCAACAAACAGCGGCGTGTTGAATTTAACACCCAAAGGGCCATTCGTCAGATCGACCATTTCGTTGATCAATATCTGAACAATCGTACCAAACGCCAAGGTCACCATGGCAAGGTAGGGGCCCGTCACGCGTAATGCCGGCAAAGCGAGCAGCGCACCAAAGCCAGCGGTAACGATAATGGCAATCGGAATGGCAGGCCAAAAGCCAATGCCGAAATGCATCGAAAGCACCGCCGCCGTATAGGCTCCAATGCCCAGCAAGGCCGCGTGGCCAATGGACACTTCGCCCGTATAGCCAAACACAACATCAAGGCCGAGTGTCACGATCGCGAAAATCGCAATCGTGACGCACAGATGCAGGTAATAGGGGCTCGTCACAAAGAAGGGGAGCGCGGCTGCCACAGCAATGGCGAAGATCCAATATAATCTCGACATCGGCGTCAAACCTTCTTGATAGTAGCTTTGCCGAACAGCCCCGAGGGCTTTAGCGACAGAACAATCAGCAGCAGCACAAGTCCCGGAACGTCCTTGTAACCGGTGGAAATGTAATAGCCTGTCAGCGTCTCGGTGATGCCAAGAATGAGCCCGCCAATCACAACACCAAGCCCGCTGTTCAACCCGCCGATGATCGCAACGGCGAAAGCCTTGAGGCCGAGCACCGCGCCCATCGTTGCGCCCGTCAGTGTGACAGGTGCGACGAGCACTCCCGCAAAAGCGGCACTCATCGAGGATAGCGCGTAGGAAAAGGTGATGATCCGATCGGTGTTGATACCCATCAGACCGGCTGCATCGCGGTCATTGGACGTTGCCACCACTGCTTTACCATAAATCGTGCGGCGGTTAAAAAATTCAACGCCGAGCATCAGCGCAATCGCGCCAAGCACAACCACGATTTCCATCGGTTGAATGCGGATACCTCCGAAGGAGAGCGAGGCTTCGGGCAGTGGCGACGGAAATTTCAGCGCATCGCGGCCCCAAATGTTTTCGGCTAGATTTTTAAAGATAATGCCCAGAGCAATGGTGGCCATGATCCAGCCGGACTCGGACTTCACCCGCATCGCAGGGCGCACGCCGAGCCATTCTACCACACTGCCTTGTAGCGCCCCAAAGGCAAGTACCACGGGCAGCATCAGGCAATAAGCCCAGAATGTGCCAAGCTGTTGACCGATTAGAAAATTGATCGTCGTTAAGCCAACAAGCGCGCCAACCATCAGCGCTTCACCTTGGCCAAAATTCAGCGTCTTGGAGGTCGCAAACGTCAGCTGATAGCCAAAGGCGATAACGCCGTAGATCATGCCCACGGAAATACCGCTGACAATCAATTGCATCAAGATTTGCATGACGGGAACACTCCAGAAGTAACCCGCCCGCAATATGCGGGCGGGTTCAGCCTTCGTTTTATTCTATATGATTAAGCTTTTGGCTTAATGCGCAGGGCCTTATCGCCTTCGATATCTTCAGGATGGGCTGGACCAACGCGGCCACCCTTGACGAGACCGAACACGGGGATGTTGTCCGAGATCGCCTCATGATCGGCCGCCGTGAACGGACGATCATAGGTGGTGACAACGCCTTCAACCTTGGTTCCAAGATTTTCAAGCGCCTCACGGATCGCGCGGCCTTCGGTGCTCTTGGCTTGCGTGATAGCCGCGGCCAGCAGATAGATCGAGTCATAACCCTGTGCTGCCGAGACCGGCGAAGGCATGCGATCAATATTGTAGGCCTTCTGATAGGCTTCGATGAATGCCTTACGCTTCGGAGTCGTTGGTTGCTGAATGAAGGTCTGCGGCATCATCGCGCCATCGCCATTCGGACCAGCCGTGTCGATGAAGCTGGCCATCGACAAAGTCCAAGAACCAATCATCGGGACTTTCCAGCCGAGCTTGGCCATGCCGTTAGCAATTTGCGCGAGTTCCGGACCAATCGCATAGGTCAAGATCACGTCGGCACCGGCTTCCTTAGCGCGCAAAAGTTGAGCGGTCATATCGGTATCGCCGACATTGAACTTTTCGGTCGCAACCGGGGTGATGCTCATTTTAGCAAGAGCAGCGGTGAGATCAGTCTTGCCGAGCTGTCCGTAGTTTGACGAGTCTGCCAAAATCGCAGGCTTTTTGAAGCCCTGACGCTTAACGGCCTCCTCAGCGATCATCGCGCTTTGGATCGTGTCATTCGCGGCATTACGGAAAATGTAATTCGCTTTGAAATCCGCACCTGCGAACTGCTTCGTTACAACCGAACCAGTGGCAACATTGTTGAACACGGGAATTTCAGCTTCTTGGTAAAAGCGCTGCGAGGCCAAAGCGACGCCGGTGTTGATAAAGCCAACGGTGGCGACAACGCTTTCCTTGTTGATGAGCTCTTGCGCAATCTGCACGCCAAGTTCGTTCTTTGACTCGTCATCGCGTTCGACGAGTTCGATCTTGCGACCCATGACACCGCCAGCCGCATTAATTTCGCTAACCGCAAGCTTCACACCATCGCGCATGCTCACGCCCATGGAGGATGAGCCACCCGTAAATGGTCCCGAAAGACCAATTTTAATTGAATCAGCGGCCAATGCTGGCGCGGTCATCATGCCGGCGGCGACAAGCCAAGCGAATTTGAGCTTCATGTAACGTTCTCCCCTTTTTTATAAAATTTCATAATTAATTACGATATGCTGCGGAGATACGAAAGACAAAATCTATCAGATTGGTCTACGACCATCGGATAATTCATTAACGTATAATACAAACCAGCAACGTCAACGAATTGGAAGATAATTGCCGCTTTATTCCCTCGGCGCGAGGCTGGCAGCCAATAGTTTTTTCGCAAGAATCACAGCAGCCGGGCCATTTGACGCCATACCATCGGCACCAACTTTAACCACCAAATGGGGGTCGGAAGCGAAGGCCGGACCGCCAACCATAATTCCGATTGACGGATTACGGGATGCTTTCCGCACGAGGGCGATCACATCCGCCAATTGCTCAAGATGCATGTCGCCAGCCAGAGAAAACCCGACCACGCCATACCATTCGGTCGCAACGGCCTGCTCAATTTGGGCGGTCGTCATATCCGCTTCAGTTCCAACGTGCCAACCGCCTGCTGTTAAAAACTTCCGAACAATCGTAATACCCAAACTGTGCAACTCACCCGGCGTTGGAATGATCAGCGCACGGCGCATCTCGTCATAGGGCGGGATCGTATCAAGCCGGGCGAAATAATGGACAAGCCGCTGTAGACGCCCGACGCCGATGGTCACGTCGAGAAAATCGAGAAGGTCTTGATCCCATAACTCGCCGAGGCGGCGCGCGGTGGGCTCCAAGAGTTCAAGGTGCAAAAGATCCAACGAAAAACCACGTTGGCGCAGAGATTCAACATAGTCGATAGCCTCGGCGTCGCGAGGGCCAACAACGATTGAGGCAAGGCGGAAGATTTCTACTTCGCCCGCATGCAGAGAGCCGGGCTCGGTGGTCGAAAAGGAGCCATCAAACTTGGCAAGGAGTTCAGGAATGACGGATTGCGCAACAACATCGACGAGTTTATCTGACCTGTCGCCGACATTATCGGCACCTAAGGCAAACAAAGGCTCATTAACGCGATGACGCTTTCCAGAACCCTGCGAGGGTTCAGCAACGCTGTTCATTGCCCCTTCGGAAACATCCGTCATCGGTGTTTCTCTCCCCTCGACCTGTTGTTCCACTCGACTTTTTTTTGAGGGTCTTAAAGCCCTATATTTATTGGAAGGCTATTCCCGATCGCATCGATTAACAAGCGCGTATTTGCAAAATCGGGTACTATGCGTCAGTTCACCACATCACTCGGATTTTTTGGATAAAAACGTCCAATATGGCACTCTTATTTCGATGAAGCTTTTGAAACCTGCATGAAAACAGCCATTCCACTTCGCCGTCGCCTCATCATGATGATTGGCGCTCTCGTGCTCGTACCGGCGCTTGGCGCAGGCGGCTGGGCTTTGAGCCTTAGACTAACAGGAAACATTCACATTGTGGCTGAAGGAAAGGTCTGGCGGTCGGCGCAGTTGTCGCCCGATTCCCTTAAAAGGGTGCTGAGCGATCACGGCATAAAAACAGTCATCAATTTGCGCGGAAATCATCCGGAGGAGGAATGGTATCGCGCTGAACGCGCAGCCACTGACGCGCTGGGCGTGCGACATGTCAGCCTGCCCCTGTCAGCAACGATCGAGCCCGATGACGCAACGCTCACTGCGTTGGTCTCGCTGATGCGACAAGCGGAACAGCCTATTCTCATTCATTGCGAGGCCGGCGCAGACCGCTCGGGCCTCGCCTCGGCGCTTTATCGATTGATCATCGAAGGCGATACGCCTGCTGACGCCTCTGCCCAGCTTTCATTTCGCTATGGGCACTTTCCATGGGGACCGAGCCGAACAGGTGCCATGGACCGTTCCTTCTGGCGCGTGGTTGCCGCGCCAGAGAAAATCGAACCTAAGGACTGATCAAACAGTCTTGGATTGGCGGGAAAGGAAGGAGCGCGCCAATGGCAAAGACGCCGTAGCAACGGCGATTTTAAGCGCCTCGGCAGGAAGGAACGGGATAACCCCAACCGCCAACGCTTTCTGAAATCCGATGATCGACGATAGCCAAGAAACGCCGAGACCCAGAATGATGGTATCCGCAATGATGAATACGGCCAGCGCACCAATCAGGCTGCGGCCATAACCACGCTCAAACGCGAAAGCTGCAAAAAGGGCGGAAACCAAAAAGCCCACGAGATAGCCGCCCGTCGGTCCTACCAAGAAGGCGAGACCCGCGCCGGTTGAAAATACGGGTAGACCCAAAGCGCCCTCAACAAAATAAGCCAGAACGGTCGCTCCTGCGAGCCGTGTGCCGCCATGCGCGCCTATTAACAAAACGACCAATGTCTGCATCGTCATAGGTACGGGCCAAAATGGCACCTGCACCTTGGCCGAAATCGCTAGCAGTGCTGATCCTAACAGAGCCAAAACGGCCATGCGAATAAGGTTCTGGCGGGTTGTAAGTTCGGCAGATGAAGCGAAAAGGGTCTGCATGGTCTCGTTCTCCAAACGGTGTTCGTGACCAAGCATGGCCAACGGAT
Source organism: Hyphomicrobiales bacterium (assembly GCA_947374125.1). GTDB lineage: Bacteria > Pseudomonadota > Alphaproteobacteria > Rhizobiales > Beijerinckiaceae > CAIUPE01. The sequence goes on from CANCAR010000052.1 coordinate 12,815, forward strand.
ACAAAATTCTCAGTCGATGTTCGGACTGCCTTCACACGACCTTCCTGTCAAGCATCGTGCGGAAATTATGTGCCGCAAAACGTTTGATAGACCCGCTCAGAGGGGCCTGCCGGTTCAGCATAGGCCTCGCAACCCTCTTGCTCGTCAAAGGGCGCGGAAAGAACGCGATGCAAGGTTTTAAAGGGAACAAGATCCCCTTCAACAATCGCCGCCGACAGCGCCGCTTCAACCTGATGGTTGCGCGGGATATAAATCGGATTCACACGGCGCATCGATTTTGCTCTTTCTTCTGACGATAACGGCTCGCGCACGGCCCGAGCCCGATACGCCAGAAGCCAATCCTTTAGCAGGGCATCGTCCTTGACCTCGGTTAGAAAGGTACGGGCCGAGTCATCCCCGTGAATATCGGCTAATGAACGAAAGGCACGGGTAAAATCTGTACCAACGCGCTCCAACCCGTCAAGCAGCTCGCCGATGAACGCCCGGTCGCCCTCTTCCTCGCTCTGCAGCCCGAGTTTCGCCCGCATCCCTTCAAGCCAAGCCTCGTGATAGATCGGCGCAAAATCGGAAATGGCGGCGGAGGCCAATTCAACCGCGCGCTTCTCGTCAGGGTCGATCAAAGGCACAAGAGCCTCGGCGAGACGCGCAAGGTTCCATTGCGCAATGCCCGGCTGGCGGCCATAGGCGTATCGACCAAATTGATCAATCGAACTGAAAACCGTTTTCGGATCATAGACATCCATGAAAGCGCAGGGGCCGAAATCGATCGTTTCTCCCGAAAGCGTAATATTGTCGGTATTCATTACGCCATGAATGAACCCAATCATCATCCACTTGGCAATCAATCTGGCCTGTCGTTCAATCACTCTTTGCAACATCGCCAAGGCTGGGCTTTCGGCCTCCTTGGCGTCTGGATAATGCCGATCAATTACATAATCGGTGAGGCGTTGGATGGCAGCATTATCCTCGCGCGCGGCAAAAAACTCAAAGCTGCCGACGCGGACGTGGCTTGCCGCCACACGTGTGATGACCGCGCCGGGCATATAGCCCTCGCGCAGCACACGGTCTCCGGTTAATACCGCCGCGAGTGCCCGGGTGGTTGGAATCCCTAAAGCGTGCATCGCCTCACTGATGAGATATTCGCGCAAAACCGGGCCAAGCGCGGCGCGACCATCACCACGCCTTGAAAACGGCGTGGGACCCGATCCCTTCAACTGAATATCGCGTAAATGCCCAGAGCGATCGCGCATCTCGCCGATCAGGATTGCACGCCCATCGCCAAGCTGCGGTACGAAATTGCC
>CANCAR010000053.1 GCA_947374125.1 Hyphomicrobiales bacterium
GCCAAGGCGCGAGGCGTGATAGATCGGCATCAGAAGGTTTTCGAAGATGCTGAGATTGGGAAAAATGCCTTCCTTCTTGCGGTCGCCAGAGACGTAAGAGACGAGGTGCTCTTTGGCGGTGGCGAGATCATTGACCTCTTCTGTGCCAATGCCGTCTAACATGTTGGTCTTGCCAGAGATCAGTTGCTGCACGCCTGCGAGGCAGCGCACGAAATCCGCTTGCCCCTGCCCATCGAGGCCCGTGACGCCAACGATCTCGCCGGGATAAAGCGAGAAATTAATTTTACCGCCATCATGCCAGACGCGCGCATTGTCGACGCGCATCACGGCACGATCGCCTTTCTTTTCAGCAACCTGCTGCGAACTCGCAGTCTTGCCGCGCTCGGTTCCGGCGATCAATTCGAGAATACGCGCTTCGGTGATTTCTGCCTTGGCGAGCGCGCCAACATCAACGCCGTCACGCAGAACCGTCGCCCGGTCAGCGATACGCACTAGCTCAGCGATCCGGTGGGTGACGATGAAAATGCTGCAGCCCCTGGCTTTCATCTCACGGACTTTTTTGAACAGCCGCTCGGTGGAATCGAAATCAAGTGCTGCCGAAGACTCATCGAGAATGAGAACTTTGGGATCCGTAAGCAACGCACGCGCAATGGTGATCCACTGCTTGATTGACAATGGCAATTCACCCACGGGCGTTGATACATCAAGATCAAAACCCAGAAGCTCGTAGAGAAGCTTCTGGGCCTTTTCAATTTTGTCATTGTTCCCGATATTGGCGCTGAACAAATTGTCGGAACCAAGAAAGAGATTGTCGAGCACCGAGCACTCATCGGCGACCAAGACTTCTTGATAGACATTCGCAATGCCGAGTGCTTTCGCCTCGACGGGTGTGGATGCGGATTTTCCAAGAATTGAAACTTGCCCGCTATCCGGGATCAAAACGCCCGACATGACTTTAGCAAGAGTGGATTTGCCTGACCCGTTGCCGCCTACGATGGCATGCACTTCGCCTTCGTAGGCGCGGAGGTTTGCTCCTGCTAACGCTACGGTGGGCCCGAAGGTTTTTCGGACAGCAGAAATCTCGACAGATACAACGGCCATGAAAAGTCACACGGCCCGCGCACAGGAAGTACGCGGGCCCCTTGTCAAACGTTACGGCTTATAGGCTTCAGGATCTGCAGGACGCAGGAAGAACTGGTCGAGAAAGGCCTTGGAAGCCCAGGTCTCGACGCCTGGCATGTGCCAGCCATCTGAGTCCTCGTTGCAGTCTTCCTTCATGATCTTCTTCAGGCCTTCGATGTCAATCGAATAGGGCGAGGTCAGGATCGAGGACACTTTCGGGCCCTGCCCCTGAAGCGTACGCATCATGATGTTCCAAGCCATTTCGAAGTCATCGCCTGGAGGCCAAGTCTGGATTGCAGCCGAAATGTAGTCTGGGTTCTTGCGCCAGTAGCAGAGAGCGCCGAGTTCACCACCGATGGTGATCTTCGGCATTTTGCGGCCAGACTGCTTCAAGGCGCGGATGGCACCCAACTCCGAAGCCGATTGGATCAGAATTCCATCAAGTTCGCCGGGATTGGTAGCAAGCCACTTCTGGATTTCGGCCTGGGCAACCTGGTCCGTCCACATGCCAGCGATTGAGCCGACAATCTTGATGTCTGGGTACTTAGCAAGTGCTGCCTTGGCACCACGGTCCTGGGCGTCAGAAGCCGACGTTCCTGGAATGCCTTCGACGATCAGGACGTTACCCTTGCCGCCGATTTCTTTGGCAAGCCAATCCCCCATCATGCGGCCATCGACCGAGTAGTTAGACGATGAATTCATCGTCTTTCCCGACGTGAGATAGCCGGTTGCCGAGAACACCGGAATGCCCTTTTTGTTTGCGTAATCAACTGTCTGGTTCAGGGCGGTTGGGTTTGAACAGCAAACGATAATGGCATCGACACCCTGATCAACAAGCTGGCGCATTTGCTGGATTTGGGTTTTGTCGTCGAGGTTAGACTGGGTGATGATCACTTCCGACAGCAAGCCGAGCTTCTTCCACTTCGGAATGACCACGTTCTGCAAGCGGTCCATGACGCCGGCGCGCCAGGTATTGCCAGCGTAAGACGAGGCGTAACCGATCTTCCAAGGCGGGCCTTTTTTGGCCTTGAAGTCGCGGTAAGCGCTTGGTCCGAGCGGCTGGGCTGGGTCCATCGCTTCTTTGTTGTAGAGTTTTTCTTGAATATCCTTTGGCAGTTCGTCCACGCCAGCCGCTTTGACGGCAGGCAAGAATGAGATGAAGGCCGCCGCTGTAAGAGCGGCCAGGCTGGCTTTGAATAACTTCACGATTGCTTCCTCCTCCGAGATGCGGCGGCTTTGATAGGCCACTTCTGCAAAGAACCATTTTTGGTTCAAGTTCGGAGAATGTTTCTTTTAGGAAAGAGCAAACTAATAGCAATTTGTTATGCCAGATATAGCATAAATGTATAATGATTTAAGATATTGATTTTAAATGATTAAAACCATTATTTTATACGAACCACATGCGCATAGAGAAAATTTTTTCGGTCAATCCTGAAAATTCTTTTCGAAGAATCTGCCAAAAGTCCAATCGCACTGAAAATTTTATTCACGAATTTGAATTCGAAGATTTCACCGAATCGTTACTGTAACTCTTCCTGCCGACGATCTTATCGTAACGGCAAAGCGAGGCGAAAATGCCACAATCACATTGGGTTTGCTCTTGCCAAAATGCGCTGTGCGGATTCAATGACCGGCTTGTCGATCATCTTTCCGTCAAGCGCAACAGCGCCGCGCTTGCCGTCGCCGGCAGCGATGACCTCCTCGGCCCAAGCAATTTCGCTGGCAGTTGGCGTAAAGGCGGCGGCGACGGGCGCAATCTGATTAGGATGGATCAGAAGTTTGCCGCCAAAACCGAGGCGGCGGGCCGCTGCTGCATCCTCTGCCGCTACTTTGGCATTCTGATAGTCGGTGGTCACGCCATCAATCGGTGGAAGGGCACCTGCCAAGCGTGATTGAAACACCAACTGCGACCGGGCGAAGATCAGCGACTCCCAATCGGTGGCACAGCCAAGATCAAGGGCGAAATCTAAATGACCAAATGCCGCGCGGCGGACGCCGGGCGCAGAAAGAAGCGATGTCATATTGGCCAGCCCTCTCGCCGTCTCTATCAATAGGATGACATTGACATCGCGCGCGCACGCGGCGCGAATCTGCGCGACAGAATGAGGGTTTTCTGCCTTGGGCAAGACAATCGTGGACGCGGCGCACACGCGCAGAAATTGCCGATCATCCTCGAAATGCGGAGAAGTGGCATCATTAATGCGCACAGCAACCCGCGTCCAATCGGGATCAGCGGCAAGGATGGCTTGGCGCGCCTGAGCCTTCGCTTCGGGCTGCACGGCATCCTCAAGATCGATAATGACGCAGTCTACTCGGGAGGCTAGGGCCTTGGTAAAGCGATCCGGCCTGTCGCCGGGCACGAAGAGAAAGGTTGCTGCATGCATCATTGATCACGTCCTGTCTGCACTTCCGAATTTCCCACGCCAATCGATGGCTTCGGAAATACACACTTGTTCATCTGGGTAGAGGAATTTGCTATAACATGAACGTCAGGGCGTTAAGCCACCACTTGTCCTGTCATCGTCACGACGCCTAACGATGATATCGTCTGCAAGTTGATCGTGCTGCCGGTTTTCATAGCGTCAATAACAAACGGTTCACCAAGAATGAGTGGCGAAACACCGCGATAGGCGAAGATCGGGGGACGCCGCGCCACTGGCAAAGAAATGAGGCGAAAGTGTCGCCTCAACTTCCGCAATAATCCATTCACTCGATTTTTCGCGTCGTTCCTTTGCGCGCCCAATGCAATGTTTCAACTCTTCCATTGCTTCTCAGCTTTTACGATCGTACGTGGCATTCCAAATCTGACGCTTCACAAGATCATGAATAACGTCAAGCGTAATGCGCTCGACGGCCTTGCAGGCCTCTGTTGTCGGTTTAGCCTGGTTGCGCACGAGATAGATTGGTCGAGACATGTGCGCATCTTGAATGCGTGACGAGACCAGCTCCCCGCGCTGCACACTATCATAAGCCGCTGCGCAGGCCAAAATGGTAAAGCCGCTGCCGCGCGTCACAAGTTCCTTGATCTGTGCCAGCGAATCCATTTCGATAATCACATTGAGATGTAAATTAAGTTCACGCGCACAACGTTCAACCCGCTGACGCAGGCCATGATGTTGCGAAGGCAGAATCATATCAAGGCCAAGAAGATCAACAAGTTTCACCGGGGTTCCCGGTGGTGTCTTGAGCGGCCAGTTGTCGGATGCTGCAAAGAAATGCAGGTCCTCCGTCATCAGCTTCTGAACGTGACAATTCTTCAGATTATCAACCTCGTAAAGTAATGCGAGGTCAATGGTCTGATCCTCCAGCCAAGTTTTGATGAATCCACTCATCGCCTCAATGGCGCGAAGTCTCACCTTAGGCAAATCGACAAGCACAGTTTCAGCGAGCGGAACGGAGAGAACCATCGATACCGAACTCGGCAGGCCAATCGACACGGAACCATGTGGCACGCCACCCGATTCACGCACGGCAGCACGACAATCTTCCATACTTTGGTAAATGTCGCGCGCGTGTCTCAGAAGAATTTGTCCCGCCTCTGTCAGCACAATGCCGCGCGGCGAACGGTTCAAAAGCTGAACTCCCAATTCCTCTTCGATCTTGATCACATGCTGTGACAGCGACGGTTGGGCGACGTTCAAACGCACCGAAGCGGCCGAGAGAGAGCCTTCTTCGGCGATGGCGACGAAATATTTGAGCTGTTTGATGTCCATTTACACGAGCTTTATGTTACCCTTATTTCAGTAGTTTAGAGAGATATACTACCGCACATTTGTCACTCTGTTAAATGTCAGACTAAAGCATTTCTCCTACTTTCCCATTTGAAGTGCAACTTCCTGTAATCTGTTGAGGCGGCTGAGATCATTATAAGCTCTAAGCCTTCCTTGATCTGGCAGACGAAGAAGCAGGATATCAGACTGCCACATTGGTAAAAGAGGAACTGACACGGTTCCAGATTGCGGCCATTCTGGACCGTAACAAATGAACCATCAGTCGGAAGATCGATCGACTGATTCCAATCCGACCCGCAACTTTCCACCCCCCCCCTATAAAGGTGATCTTGGTGTTTCCTAAGATCACCTCTATATGGGCGCTAGACGGGGTCACGATCCAGATTCGTGGACGAATTTTCTCAAGGTGCCGTTCGATTTTTCGACTAAAGCCCAGCTATTCTAGGCGTTCAGGATATTCAATGACTCGACCACTTCCTCGTATGCGCGATCAATATCGGTTTTTTCGTCCTATTGATCTTCGGTGGAACGATGTTGACCGTTTTGGGCACGTCAATAACGCGGTTTTTTTCGAATTCTTTGATACGACGGTGAATGCATGGCTCGCTGAGAATGGGATCTTCCAAGAGGATTATGATCCGATGTGTGTTGTCGTCCGACACGCCTGCGACTATTTTTTGGAAGTCAAACCCTCAGACAAGGTTGAAGTCGCCTTGGCAATCGAGACAATCGGGACGTCAAGCCTTACTTATCTTTCCGCGCTGTTTCGGGTCGGAGAAGACCAGCCAGCTGCGCAGGGCACGTATGTGCACGTTGCGGTTGATCGAACGACGCGGCGGCCGACACCGATCGGACCAAAGGCAATCAGGATTTGCGAGAACTTGTTAATCGCGACGGTTTAACATGTAGATGTCTTGAAATCTCGATCATTGGCGGATTGATCTCGTGAAAAACGGGAGGCTTACCGTTTGAACCGAATTTGCCATGCTGAACTGGTGTTGCGTCTGCTGAGCACCACCCGTCCATCGAGAATTTTGTTTTCTGAGGAAATAGACTTGGGCATTTTGGACAAATATTGTTTCGAACAAACAACGTGATCATACCAATTCGCTAACCCACACCCGTTTGTTTGAATGTGTAACGACTGTGTAACGGGAATCACGTCAATAAATTAGCGCTCTGTAACGCTAAATTATTGATTTTGTTAGGAAAATGGTAGCGAAGGAGGGACTCGAACCCCCGACACAAGGATTATGATTCCTCTGCTCTAGCCGGCTGAGCTACTCCGCCCCACAACGGCGCTTTGCCGTCGAGAACGATCGCGGTATAGGACGGGCGGCGCCCCCAAGTCAAGGAAGCCTCGACAATCAATTGCGGTGTTCCCGTAAAAAATCGCGAAAACATCTCAGGCCGTTAGACCAAGCTGCCACTCTGACGCGTGTTTCAGGCCCAAAAGGCTCGGCTGAGATGACAGGATCGATCCGCCACCCAGAACGCGAGAACGTGGATCGGTTGACTCATAAAACACACAAGCCTGGCCAGGCGAGACGCCGAATTCACCCTCTGGCAACTCAACCATCGCCTCGCCGTTCCGAACATGGAGGATAGCGGCCTGTGGCGGGCGCGTTGAGCGCACGCGGACCGCAATCGGCAAGCCATCGACATCGGCAAACGGCATGTCGCCCAGCCAGTTGATATCGCGCAAGGGCACAAAGCGCGTTTCCAGCGCCTCACGCGGGCCAACGATCACGCGGGCAGCGCCAGCCTCAAGCCGGACCACATAAAGCGGCTCGCCCGATGCAACGCCTAATCCACGGCGCTGGCCCACGGTGTAGTGGATGATCCCCTGATGACGCCCAAGCACGCGGCCATCGAGATGAACGATATCACCCTCATTCGCCGCTTCAGGACGAAGCCGCTCAATGACATCGGTGTATTTGCCCGACGGCACGAAGCAGATGTCCTGACTGTCTGATTTATCGGCGACGGATAGGCCAAGCTCATGCGCAATCGCGCGGGTCTCCGATTTTGGCATTTCGCCAAGCGGAAACCGCAGCAGATCAAGCTGATCCGCCGTTGTGCCATAGAGAAAATAGCTTTGGTCCTTATCCGGATCAGCGGCACGGAACAGACCCCTGCCCCCACCCGGCAAGGCGCGTGAGGCGACATAATGGCCTGTCGCGAGAGCGGCTGCACCCAAATCGCGGGCGGTTTGAAGCAGGTCGCGGAACTTAATCTTCTTATTGCATTCGATGCAGGGCACCGGCGTCTCGCCCGCAAGATAGGAGTCGGCGAAGCGTTCGATCACGTCCTCTTTGAAACGGGATTCGTAATCGAGCACGTAATGGGGAATTCCGAGCTTGTCAGCAACCCGACGCGCATCGTGAATATCTTGGCCAGCACAGCATGCACCAGCGCGGTGAACCGCTTCGCCATGATCATAGAGCTGGAGGGTGAGGCCAACGACGTCAAACCCTTCGCGCTTTAAGATCGCCGCGACAACGGAAGAGTCGACGCCGCCTGACATCGCCACCACTACCCGCGTCTCTTCGGGACGTCCCGAAAGATCAAGTCCGTACATCTCGCTGCCAATCCTGACCAATAATAGAATTCCTTGTACCGCGTCACGCGACGCGGTTCCAGTGTTGAACGCAGAAAACCGGCAATTCTTGCCGGGTGCGGCCAATTTTGCCATCTGATGTCGTAGGCGGATAATACACTAAACCTCTGAATAAATTAGATAAATAGCGAAATATTTGATGGAACATCCCTTGCTTTGTTTGCGCTTGATTTTATTTTTCGCCCTCTAGGGCATCATGAACCCGGACGCCATGGCCACCATCTCCTCTGCCCTTCCACCCGAAATCGCTAAACCATCGATACAGCAAGCCTCGGCGCTTGCCGCGCAGCAGGTTCAAAAATCTTTTGCTGAGGATCTGGCAGAGCTAGAATCAGTCGACCGTCAAACAGCACAACGACAGGATGCGGGCCAGACGCAGCTTCCCACCGAAAAGGCTCGCGGGTCGTCGGACAAGCATGCCGCCCAATCTATTGCTAAAAACAACAAACATCACAGTTCGATACAGGAGCCCTTAACGGCTCATCCGGGTAACGACGAGACCGATCAGACCGGTGCCGACGAGGCCGCAGCTTTAGTCGTTGTCTTGAATGATTCCGCTGCCAGCAAACCATTTCAGAACGCTGCAGCAGCGGTTGATAAGGACCAAGATGGTCCGCAAGATCATAAGGACGCCTCCGAGACGACCCCGACAACCGTTGAAATACCGGAGTTAAAACTTCCACAGACGATGGTTTTGTCGCCTATTCCGTCCGTTTCATCGGATATCGCCGGGCAACATACCGCTGGCGAACTTCAAGCGAACTCAAGCGCCCGCCCTCGTCTCCCCACTGATGCAGGGATATTATCGAGTCCTTCGAGCGAGGATAAGGCGAACGATTTTGGTGCCGCTGGGATGCTCGAAATCAAGACTGGAGCAATACCGGCAAGTTCTGCGTTGGATGCGCCACAATCCACTCGATTGGCGTTCATGGAGAAGTCGGCAAAACAACAAAGTGAGCCGGATCGCGCTGACAAGAGTCTGAATGGGACAGAACCTCAATTGCTGCAAGCCGATCTCGACCCACATGCCTCTGCGCCCGTTGTCGACTTATCAAAACCCCATACCTCCATCATCGCAGCCGGAGACAAAGCGACCGTAGCGACGAGCCCCACTCCGGGTTTATCCGTTCAAAGCGGACCGGTACCCTATGGCATGTTGCCGATCGAGATTGGGCTTGGCGTGCTGCAAGGTCGACGGGCGATTGAGATACGACTGAGCCCAGATGAACTCGGCACCGTCGAAATTAAGCTTGAAATTTCAAACGACACAAAAATCAAAGCCGATATCAGCGCTGACCGGCCCGAAACACTCGCTTTGATGATCGGTGACGCTCCATTGTTGAGAAGTGCGCTCGATCAGGCAGGCATAACGACAAATGCGGATTCGCTACAATTCTCGTTGAGGCAGGACAACGGCTCAAACCCCGGGAACGGCAATGGTTCGGATCAACGCAAAAATGGTCAGACCCCGCCCCAAAGCCAGAACGAGCCTCACCCTTCCGCTCTCCGAGACGCCGTTCCAATTACCTCGATGCGCCGCGTTGCGGGCCTTCTCGACGTCAACATCTGAAAGTACACACCATGCCAACGACCCCATCAACCTCTGCGACGTCAAGCTCTTCAGCGACAAGCGGCTCAACCGCATCGGTTGCCGATCGTCAATTGATTGCGCAAAATTTCAATCAATTCCTCACTCTACTGACCGCACAGCTTAAAAACCAAGACCCAACCTCGCCCATGGATACCAATCAATTCACCTCGCAGCTCGTGCAATTCGCCTCCATCGAGCAGCAAATGAAGCAGAATGACACGCTGAGCACGCTCGTCAGCAATACGAACAGTTCAAATGCTATCGGCTCGCTGAATTTTGTCGGTCGCTATGTAACGGCATCAGGCACGAAGACATCGCTTACTAGCGGTTCCGCCGACTGGATTCTCGATGCGCCGCGGGCTGGTAATGCAGAGATCAGCATCACCAACAGCCTCGGAGCTAAGGTCTACTCAACAACAAAGCCGTTATCTGGGGGCACGGAAGCCTTCCATTGGGATGGCAAGGACAATGGTGGCGCGAATATGCCTGACGGCCAATACACCATATCGGTAGCGGCCAAGGCAATTGACCAATCCCCCATCACCGTTTCGACCAATATTTATGGCAAAGTCGATGGCGTCGACCTCAGTTCGATTCCGCCGGCACTTAAGCTCGGTAGCCTTTCGATCGACATATCCTCCGTAAGATCAATCAATGGTGCGACGGCCCAGCCAGCGCCAACTCCTTAAACGCCAACATAGAATACCAATTTTCGCTTTAGCTATTTTTTAAAGGGCTTGGGACTATGGTGAATTTGAAGACGGGTGAGATCAACGAGTACGAGCGTAACATGACGGATACTTATCGCCCTCGGGTGAAATATGTAATTGGTCCGGACGGGAGCCCCCTGACGGTCGCAGACCTGCCACCAACTTCAACGCGGCGCTGGGTTATTCGGCGCAAAGCGGAAGTGGTCGCGGCAGTACGTGGTGGACTTTTAAGCCTCGATGAGGCATGCAACCGCTATACGTTGACGGTTGAAGAGTTCCTCAATTGGCAGGCTTCCATCGACGAACATGGCATAGCGGGTTTACGCACGACCCGCATTCAACACTATCGAAACTAAGCCCAATAAGATGATTTATGGGAGCGGCATTGCCTTCATGCCGCTCTAAACGCGCCCTTTTTGGTTAAAATCAAATCCCATTTGGCCGTACATTAGTTTACCTTAGGGAATTTTTTTCCTGCTTTGGTCAATTTGTTTACCATTCGCTAACCACAATCCGGCAATCCTCGCCTCACGCTAAAAAATGACGCAACGTCATTTAGCTTGGGGAAAGCTGTTCCGTGGAAAATATTCTGGATCAATTAAAGCGGTTTGGAATCGTACGGTTGGGGGCCATGGCGCTTGTTACCCTCAGCCTGCTTTCTTATTTCGGTTACGTGATTTTCAAGGCCTCGCAACCGTCTATGACGGTTCTCTATGCTGATCTAACACCGGAAGATTCGACTGCAATCATTCGTGAGCTCGATACCAGAGCGATAGCCTACGAATTGCGCGACGATGGTCGTGCAATTTTAGCAAGCAAGGCAGACATCGCCAAATTGCGGCTCGATCTGGCGTCTAAGGGAATCCCTTCCGGCGGAACGGTCGGGTATGAAATTTTCGACAAGACGGATTCTTTTTCAACGACGGGATTCGTCCAATCAATCAATCAAATCCGTGCTCTTGAAGGCGAGATTGCCCGTTCGATTCGCACCATCGGCACGGTTCAAACGGCGCGGGTGCATCTCGTTGTGCCAGAACGCAAGCTATTTGAGCGAGATCACCAGCCGCCGCGCGCCTCCATCGCGCTTAAGATCAGGGGGGATCTGAGTGCGCAGCAGGTTAACGCGATCCGCCGTCTCGTTGCCTCGGCGGTCGATGGGCTGAAGCCTGAAAACATTTCAATCATCGACGAACAGGGCAGGCTTTTGGCGGATGGCAATGGCGGCGAGCCGGGCTCGGCACTCCAGTTGGAAGAAAAACAGCTGGGCCTCGAAAAGCGAATGAAAAACCAGATTGAGGACATTGTTGCGAGCGTTGTAGGCCAAGGTCGCGCGCGGGTACAAATTTCCGCTGAACTCGACCCTAGCCATGTTCAAACGGTGGCAGAAACCTTTGATCCGGACAGCCGCGTCGTACGCTCGACGCAAAACCGAAACGAAAGTGCAACGACGACCGAAGCAAAAGACGGCGCGGTTACGGTTGCCAATGAATTGCCTGGCGCGAATGCTTCAAACACCAATCAAAAAGACGCGTCGGCCAAGAACGAAGAAGTCGTCAATTATGAGATTTCCAAAACAACCCGGACAGAGGTCAGCGATGGCGGCAAAGTAAAGCGGATTTCGGTAGCGGTTCTGGTCGATGGCACGTATGAAAAAGGAACCAATGGCGAAGTCGCCTATCAGCCACGGCCACAGGCCGATCTCGACCGGATTGCGGCCCTCGTGAAGTCCGGTATTGGCTACGATGCCAAACGGGGCGACCAAATCGAAATCGTCAATCTCCGCTTTGCGGCACCGCCGGAAGTACTGGCCGAGGCATCGCAGACGGCTTGGTACGATCCCTCGCGTTTTGATTTGGGACGCTTATTCGAGCTTGCCGTCTTAGGGATAATTTCGCTCTTGATTGCGCTGTTCGTCGGCCGTCCACTTGTGAAAACAATGGCTCTACCTCCCGCGCGAACAGGGACGCTAGCCCTCCCCGGCAGCGCGGGCTTTGATCAAATCGAAGGCGACCCTGTTCAACAGATTGCAGGCTTGATCGCGTCCAATCCGCAGGCGTCAACCATCACTGTGCGTCAATGGCTACAGGATAACCGTTGATCCATGGCAACCTCCTCGCTCCAGTCCCAACAAATGCAGACCCAACAAGCTGCCCCGATTCCTGGGCCGGTTCGGGCTGCGATCTTGTTGCTGGCACTGGGCGAAGAAAATGGCAGCGCGATCTGGCAATCCCTTAATGATTCAGAGGCTCGGCTGGTCTCATCCATTATGGCCAAACTCGGTAGCGTCCGGCAAGAGACGCTATTGCGGGTCGCCGCCGAATTCATGCGTGAGGTTTCTGCGAGCAATCTGAGTGGTGGCCCTGAAAAAACGGAGAAAATTCTCCTCGGTGCCCTACCTCGTACTCAGGCCCGATCGATCATTGAGGAAATCAAGACTCCGGAGAGCCCCGATCTCTGGCAAAAACTATCCTTCGCCAAACCGGAGCAACTCGCAGGTTTTCTCTCGAAGGAATACTCACAAACCATCGCCGTGGTTTTAACCAAAATTACCCCCGAGCAATCGGCTAAGGTTTTAGCCCTGCTGCCTGCGCCCCTTTCGACCGAAATCGTCAATCGAATGCTCGGCATGGAACCCGTTTCGGATGAGATCATGAAGGGCATTGAGACCATGATTGAGGAAAGTTTCGTAACGCCGCCAGCCCTGCCGGGACGGCGCGACCCGATGGATCAAGTCGCCCAAATTTTCAATGCGTTGGAGAAAAAGCACGAAAGTCGGTTTTTAGCGGCGTTGGATGTAACCAACCGCGAAGCGGCCCAAAAGCTGCGGGCGCTCATGTTCTCGTTTGATGAACTGGCGAGATTGGACGCAGCTTCAGCACAAACCCTTCTTCGTGCTGTCGAACGCGAAACAATGATCAAGGCCCTCAAAGGCGCTACAAAAGGCGTCCGCGAATTCTTTTTCGCGCAAATGTCGCAACGCGCAGCGCGGAGCTTTCTTGAGGACATGGAAGTACAAGGTCCAGTGCGCTTGAAAGACGTCGACGAGGCGCAACGCGCCATCGTTAATCTAGCAAAGGATTTAGCCGCCAAAGGCGAAATCATTCTGACAACCAATTCAAACGATGATGAAATGATCAATTGAAATGACCCAAACTGCAAAGCGCTTCCTGTTTGAACAAGATTTTGGTCCGTCCGGCTCCCGCAACGCGACGCGGGACGAACAAAGAGGGCCTTCATTATCGGCGGAAGAGATGGCTGCAATTGATGCGCGATTTGAGGAAGGGCGAGCCCTAGGTCATGCCGAAGCACAGGCAATGAGGGAGTCAGAAGCCGTTGAAGCTTTAACTTCGATCAGGGACACGATGCGAATTGTTGCTCAATCGCTAGACTGCGAGTTAGCACGCATTGAAGCGGATTCAATCACGATGGCCGCAACGCTAGCACGGCTTTATGCCGATGCACTGATTGAAAGGGACCCGTCGCCCCTTATCGCCGAAGCAGTTAAGAAATGTATCCAATCGGGGAATAATGCGCCCTTATTGACTGTCATTATTGCTGCAAATGCGCCGAATGACGTCCATAGCGCTATTCGAGAGGCTGCCGACGATGTTGGTTTTTCGGGGCAAATGAGCATTCGCGAAGATGCAACACTGGCCCAAGGCGATGTGCGGATTGTTTGGCCGGAAGGCGGATTTCTGCGAGAACGCGCGCGAATTGATGCCGTTGTAAAGACGCTGATCGAAATGGAGGTTTTCAAACTATCTAGTATATCTGGAGCTATAACATGAGCGAGACAGATCACATTAACCTGCCCGATCTTGATACGATCAAACCGGATGGTCAGTCCCTGACGGAAGGTATTCTAGATGATCGGCCGCAGCGCATAAATGAGAACGAGCTTGATCCGGTGCTGGATGTTCCAATAACCCTGACCGCCATTCTTGGACGCACCCAACTGCCGATTGGCGATGTATTGCGGCTGAATGCCGGTTCGATCGTGGAGCTTGATCGGGCGATTGGCGAACCTATCGATATTTTTATCAATAATCGCTTAGTGGCACGCGGCGAGGTTGTGCTGATTGACGATCGTCTCGGCATCACCATGTCGGAAATTTTTTCACCTGTCGCTTGAAAGGAATGGGCTGATGCGTTTGCTTATTGTTGGCCTGATCAAGGGACAATTATCTGTGGCCGCCCGGATTGCAATGGATCGCGGGGCGAGTGTCACAAATGCCGAGACAACCGGACAAGCGATTGCTGTCATGCGGTTACGCGGTGCCGATCTTGTTCTGATGGATATGGCTCTGCCCATCCGTGA
>CANCAR010000054.1 GCA_947374125.1 Hyphomicrobiales bacterium
TTGGCCTATGATCAGCTAGTCGAGGACACGCTTGAAGCACTGGCAAGGCACCTTGAGGTACATGTGGATGTGGATGGGATAATGGGGGTGGCGCGATAGAGCGGGTTTGGGGGCGATTGATCAGCTTAGGCTTTGAGGTAGTCACGCGGGTGTTTCGGGTGGTTAAAACGAAGGGTGTGATAGGTTTGAAACAAATGCGGCGTTTGATGCGCTGCTGGGCATAAGCGGCGAGCCCGGAGGCTCGCGGTCCAAAATCAACCTCATGGTGAGCCGATGCGTCGTTCGACAGGCTCACGATGATGGCACCGTATCGAGGGATGAGCTTGTCGAACCAGGGCGCTTTATCCCGGGTTCGGTCCTTCGACAAGCCGCTTCGCGGCTGCTCAGGATGAGGGGGAGGGAGCGCGATCGAAAATGGTGCTCCCCTGTTTTTCGTTCTTCTGCTAGAGTGACGCTACGTCAATCTCAATCGAGTCATCCCATGTCAAACGCTATAGACCGCACGCTGGTGGACGCTGGCGAGGTAGACTTCTCCGATGTCGCGCTTGAGGGCGCTTTGCTTGCGGTTGCACCTGGCGAAGTCCTGTTGGAAGAATTCATGCGGCCCTTGGGCCTGTCCGCCCCCAACCTTGCGCGGGACTTAGGACTGTTTCCCAATTTCGTAAACGAAATCATCAAGGGCGAGCGGTCGATTGCCGCCGATACGGCTTTGCGTCTGGCCAGTCGCTTTGGCGGAACGGCTGAATTCTGGATGAGGCTGCAAATGGCGCATGATTTGGAAATGGCGCGGCGGAGTTATGCGGCTAAGCCGGTACCGAAGAGGGAAGACCTTTTTGGGATCGCCAAGGGGGCTAATCCGGAGGGGTATCGGGATCGGAAGGATCGGTATTGAAGGGGGGGGTGAATAGAAATTAGGAAATATGATTGTGGACTCATGTAATATAAACTGATCCCAGTTTGCGCGACAAAAAACAGATACCGAGTAGAATTAATTTACTTTATTTAACTACGCTCCCAATAATAAATTGGAAGCAGAGCAAAGGCCTTCATCAATTTTGTCCAAAGCGATGGAGTTTTAGAAAATTAATATATTTTCAGTTTATATTGCTGTGAACTTCAATTTCATAAATTATCGTCGAGCATCCAATGATAGAATTACCACCCTCATTTGAGCACGTCTTTATTGAATAATTATCTTTCCCATCATATTTTGGATCAGGATAATAATTTAGTTCAGCGACAGAAACAATTTCTACGGTTCCGTGGGACGGCTTTTTAATTAATTGTAAATCTTGCAGCATCCTTACATTACCTGCGCGAAACGAATGATGACATTTCCCATTCGTTGTAATATTCACGACAACCTTATCGTTTTCATTTTTCCAACTATAGCCTCTATAAACACATTTTGGAAAATCAGACGAAAAAGTTGGAGTTATTGCGCTTAAGGTCAACAAGCATAATGCCGTAATACATAAAATTTTTGTCAATCTAGCCTCCTATACATTTGATTTTAAAACTGTATCAAAAATGTAATTTTTCTTGATCCATTGGTCTACTCGGTTAAGCTTATAACTGCCTTCGTTGTACTGCTGTCGAGATCGCCGATCGTGAAGTGGAATAGGCCTTATCAGAGATTTTTAATTCAAGCCAAAAATAAAATCAATTTATATTGCCTAGTTTATAATTCAAACGAACCAGTATTGAACTAACAACGAATTGTAGCGACGATAATTTAAGATTTTTATTTTGCAAGATGAATTCCCTTGCGGAAGATTCAATCACCCGTGCCACTCTCCTCTATGCGGTCCGCGTAGCCTTCAAGCTAGAAGCTAGGCCTTTTTATCTTGATAAATCGTACGCCAATACCGTACACATTCGCCATGAACGTCCGATCCATCAAACACCGAGGTTTGCGGCGTTTTATTGAGGATAATGATGCGCGTGAAATTCGGGGCGACCTTGTCAATCGGACGCGCAATATTCTGACCGTGCTGATGACGGCTTCCGATATAGCGGGGGTAAAAGGCCCGCCAGGCTGGCGGGTTCATGAGTTGGTGGGGGGCCGCGCCGGGATTTGGAGTGTTTCGGTTTCCGGCAATTGGCGGATGATGTTTGCCATTGTCGGTGGCGAAATTGTTGAGTTGAATTTGGAGGACTACCACTAATGAGCACGGCACCGCAGAAGATTGGCATGAAGCCGAGCCATCCGGGCGCTTTTATCCGCGCGGAGATTTTGGATGAATTGCATTTGTCGGTGAGCAAGGCCGCCGGGGTGTTGGGTGTGCGGCGCGCTACTTTGTCTGATCTTGTGAACGAGAAGGCGGGTCTTTCGCCCGAAATGGCGTTGCGGATTGAGAAAGCCTTCGGGGTCAGCATGGATACGCTGCTTAAGATGCAAACATGGTTCGACACCTACACGATGCGCGAGCAGGCGGATCGGATTGAGGTAGAGCGCTATGTGGCGGGGGAATAATATTTCTTTGATTTAGTGAGTATTTTAGATCACTGAGTGGTAGTGTAAAAAATCTTATTCATCCGTGATGGTGAGGTGAGGAGCGGTTTGCGAAGCAAAAAAAACGATTCGGTGGATCGTTTTGAGTGACGAACGCGAAGCAACCCAGTTGATGGGTGTTTTTAGGGTGAAATTTTGCCGTTTTTACGATTAGCTCAATCTAAAGGTGAACCGCAATATATCACTTTAACGGTTAACATCAGCTGGGTTGCTTCACGTTCGTTCGCAATGACGGTTGAGATGCTTTCGCATTACTCCTCAACCCCCCACTGCCAACCCCACCACCACAACCCCCTCTATCACCGCGGCGACCCGATACAGCATCAGGGCACGGCGAATATCGACTGCTGAGGCCTCGCGTCTGCCATCGCCCATATAGGCGTCCTCTACCATCTCGCTGCCATAAAGCCGGGGTCCGGCGATTTTTAGGCCCAAGGCTCCGGCCATGGCGGCTTCGGGCCAGCCGGCGTTGGGGGAGCGGTGGTGTTTGGCGTCGCGGATCACCGCTTTAAGCGCGTTCCATGCCGAGCAGCCGGGCAGGAGGGCTGCGGCGAGGATAATCAAAACCGCGCTTAACCGCGAGGCGGGGAGGTTGATGAGGTCGTCGAAGCGGGCGGCGGCCCAGCCGAAGGCGTGGTATTTTTCGTTTTTATGGCCGATCATGCTGTCCGCCGTGTTGGCTGCTTTGTAGAGTACGCCGCCGGTGAGGCTGAGTGTTGCGGTCCAGAAAATCGGGGCGACCACACCATCGGAAAAATTCTCGGCGAGGCTTTCAATCGCCGCGCGGCTGACGCCTGCTTCATCGAGCACCGCCGTGTTGCGGCCGACGATCATGCTGACGGATGCGCGCCCCGCCTCCAACCCGCCTTCCTCAAGTGCTATGGCGACGGCTGCCACATGGTCGTTGAGGCTGCGTTGGGCGGGAAGGGTTGCGGCCATGAGGATGATGATGAAAAGGCCAAACCAGTGCGGGAGCAGCAGAATTTCGAGTGCCAAGCCTATGCCGCCGGTGATGAGCAGGAGCATCACAAGGGCCAGGAGTCCATTCAGGCGGCGCAGCGTGAAGGAGAGGCTTGCGCGGTTAAGCCGCTTGTCGAGCCAGGTGATCAATGCGCCAATCCAGGTGACGGGATGGCCTATTGCGCGGTAAAGGGGTTGCGGATAGCCAATAAGCGCCTCAAAAAGCAGGGCCATTGCCGCGATAAAGAAAGCACCCGTGACCATTTCCGCTTCTCATCCCCCCGCTTCCAATGCCAAACCCGCAAACGGTGATAGCCTGTTTGTGCATGGCGGCAACCTTGCGGCTGCGCGACTGGCTTATCCCGATGCGCCCGAGCCTTGGTTGGATCTCTCCACAGGGATCAATCCGGTGGCCTTTCCTATCCCATCCGTCTCTGCGGCATCTTGGGCGCGTTTGCCAGAGGAAAATGCGGTGCGCGGGCTGGAGCGGATTGCCGCATCGGCCTATGGCGCGCGGGTGGGCGCGGAAGTGGTGGCCGCACCCGGCACGCAGGCGTTGATTGAGCTTTTGCCGAGGTTATTCCCGGCCAAGCGCGTGGGGATTTTGGGCTTTACCTATGCCGAACACGCCTTGTGCTGGCGCAAAGCGGGCGCGGTGGTGGAAACGGTGGAGGAGGTTGCGGCGCTTGAAGCGTTTGATGTGGCGGTGATCGTGAACCCGAATAATCCTGACGGGCGGATGGTTGCGCCGGATCAACTGCTGGCGCTGGCCCGGGTGCTCCACACCAAGGGCGGCAGGCTGATTGTGGATGAGGCCTTTGTTGACGTGCTGCCGGAGGGGATGAGCCTTGCGGGAAGCCTTCCCGATCAAGGGGTTATCGTGCTGCGCTCCTTCGGCAAGACCTATGGGCTGGCGGGTTTGCGGCTTGGCTTTGCTTTGGCCGGTGCATCCGATGCGGCGGTGATCCGCTCAGCACTTGGCCCTTGGGCTGTTTCTGGCCCAGCGATTGAGATCGGTGGTTATGCGCTGGCAGATCGCGCTTGGCTTGAGGCGACGCGGGCGCATTTGATTAAAAAAGCGGCGCGGCTTGATGGGGTGTTGCAACAGATTGGCTTGACAGTTGAAGGCGGCATGCCACTCTTTCGGCTTGTGTCTTCTGATCGCGCAGCCGATTATTTCAAACGGTTTTCAGAGGCCGGAATTCTGGTGCGGGCGTTTCGAGAAAGGCCAAACTGGTTGCGTGTTGGCTTGCCCGGTGATGCGGATGAATGGACCTTGCTAGAGACGCGTTTAAGAACACTGTGAGAGGGGGGGATCGATGTCACGAAATTTTTTAAGCCAGTTGACGGGCTCGTTTGCGATGCCTGCGGCGGAAAATCCGACGGTGGCGATGGTGGAGGCGGCCTATCAACATCATGGCTTAGACTGGCGCTATATCAATTGCGAAGTGCCGCCGGAGAAGCTTGGCGATGCCGTTTTAGGTGCACGCGCGATGGGCTGGGCGGGGTTTAACTGCTCGCTGCCGCATAAAGTGGAGGTGATCCAATATCTTGATGGGTTGGGCGCGTCCGCTGAAGTGATAGGCGCGGTGAATTGCGCGGTGCGGCGCGAGGGTAAATTCATTGGCGAGAACACCGATGGCAAAGGCTTTTTGCAATCATTGCAAGATGTGATTGATCCCAAAGGATTGCGCGCTGTTATGTTTGGCGCGGGCGGTGCTGCGCGGGCGTGCGCCGTGGAAATGGCGCTGGCGGGATTAGCACACATCACGATTGTGAACCGCGATGCTAAACGTGGGCAGGTGTTGGTGGATTTGATCAACTCAAAAACGCCAGCTAAAGCCGAATTGGTGGTGTGGGATCACGCGTTTGTTGTGCCTGCGGACACGGCGATTGTGGTGAACGCCACCTCGATTGGGCTTTATCCGGATGTGGAAGCGCGGTTGAAGGTCGATATGGCGTCGATTGTGCCTTCCATGGTGGTGGCAGACATTATCCCGAACCCGCCCCGCACGTTGTTAATCCGCGAAGCGGAAGCGAAAGGATGTCGCGTGATTGATGGGCTGGGGATGCTGGTCAATCAGGGCGTGATCGGGATTAAATATTGGACGGGTGTCGATGTTGACGCCGGTGTTATGCGGCGGACGGTGGAGGAGATATTTAAGGGGTGAGGGGTGGATCGTTTTCGTCCCACTCGTCTTCCCAGTCTTTGCCACCATAGAAGACGCGTAGGATGGTGACGGCGTTTTGATCAACCGTAAACGCAATCGTCACGCGACGCTCGAAACCGATAATGCGTAGGCCGGGCATGAGGTCATTGCGCAGGGTGCCGCGTTCGGAGGCGAGGTCGAGCCTATGGATGAAAGCGCTGATCCGTTCGACATAGGCGAGCGCCACAAATGGGCCGGCTTGATCGGCAAGCCAGTTATAAATGCCACGCAAGTCGATATTGGCCTGATCGGCGAAGATGACAACGCGCTGTCGCATTAGGTTTTGGCAATTCTTTCGGCGTGAAGGGCGCGAATACCCTTCATCACCTCATCTATCGGAATACCCCGCTCCGGATGCGCTTGCATTTCCAGCGCGGTGGGGACGACTTCCTCGCGTAGCCAGCGCTCAATGGCGGCATCGCGGGCTTGGAGTGCGCGTAAGCCCTCGCGGATGACTTCGCTGCCCGAGGCGTAATCGCCTGAGGCGACTTTGGCATCGATGAAATCGGCGTGTTCTTTGGGAAGGCTGAAGGTGCGTTTGGCGACGGTTGACATAGTGGGCTCCTTATAAGGTGGTATGACTTAGTCATACCAGAAGGTAGGCGTTTTGTCTATTTTTGGGGATTTAAAAAGGAGCGGTGTTGAGTAAAGGACTGGTTTTTAGCGTCGTTCATTGATTTTAGGTGAAAAATCGCTTACTCTTAATCATTCGTTTGAAATGGCTTTCGTCCTATGGATTTAGCGAAAAATAGCCGGGAGATCATTTCACTGCTGACGAAAGACGGTTGGGTGCTTAAAAGGGTGACGGGTTCCCATCACCATTTTGGAAAAGCGGGCGTGCCCGTGATTGTTACCGTTCCTCACCCCAAACGTGACTTGCCGATTGGGACGGTTCGATCCATTTATAAGCGAGCGGGTTGGTTGTGAGGAATAAGCGATGAAACCTTATATCGGGTTGGTTTCGAAAGATGCGGAGAGTGCCTACGGGATCGTGTTTCCCGATGCGCCCGGCTGTTTTTCGGCTGCCGACACGATGGATGAGATTTTCGCCATGGCGTCGGAAGCCTTGGCGGGATGGGCAGAGGTGATGCGCGAGGACGGGTTGCCCTTACCGCCGCGCCGCGATCTGTCGGCTTTGAGGGCTGATGCGGCATTAGCGGCAATTTGGGCGGATACGGTTTTGGTGATTGCTGTGCCGGTGCCGGTGGGTGGCGCCGATGCGGTGGCGGCTTGAGCGCTGAACTAAACCGCCACCGTCAGTTTCAAATCCAGCGCCGCGATGATTTTGCGGATGGTGTCGTGGCGGGGATGGGCTCCCGGGGAGAGTGCTTTGTAGAGGCTCTCGCGGCCAAGGCCGGATTTTTTGGCGACCTCCGTCATGCCTTTGGCGCGGGCGACCGTTGAAAGGGCGGCAATAAAAACCTGCGGGTTTTCATCTTCTAGACAGGCCGCCAAAAATTCCGCCATGACCTCGGGTGTGTCCAGATAATCGGCGATGTCAAAGGGGGCGATGACGTTCATGATTCAGTGTCCTTAACGTCTCTGGCGGCCTCAAGCGCCCGCTCGATGTCACGATCTTGGGTCGATTTATCGCCACCACCTAAGAGCAGATAAATGGTTGATCCACGACGCATAAAATAGATGCGATAACCCGGGCCGTAATGAATTCGCATTTCACTCACGCCTTCCCGGATGAACCGACAATCGCCAAAATTACCAAATTCGGCGGATTGAAGCCGAGCGGCGATCCTTGCTTTTCCTTTAGCGTCGCGTAAATTTTTGAGCCAAAACTCAAACTGGATATGCCGCTCGAAAGTAACCATCAAAACGTATCCAAATGAATACAAATTGTCAAGGCGGATATGGCCGTTCATCCGCCGTTATGGGATCGTTTCGGATTTCAGTTGGGCGGGCAACTGGCGAATGGGACAGGTGGGATTACAGGTTATTTTTCCTTCTCCCGGACGGGTCGAAGGATGTGCCCAAAGGGCAAAAATGCGGAATGCATTTTTAATCCTGAGGGGTACCTGCAAAGCAGGGGGATGAGGGGCTAACGGCAACCCTTAGAACCTCATCCGTCGCCTCCGGCGACACCTTCTCCTTGCCAGGAGAAGGACGTTCAGCAACGAGGCTCTCACCCCCGCTCGACAAAATTCTCCAGCACCATCTTCCGCCCGGCCTTCTCAAAATCAATTGTCAGCTTATTCCCATCGACCGACGCCACCGCGCCATAGCCGAATTTGATGTGGAACACGCGTTCGCCTTCGTTGAAGTTGGACGCCGTGCCGGTGGATTTGGCGACCAATTCGCCTTCGATGAGCGCAGGCCCTTTGCGGGTGGGGGATGCTTGGTAGGCTGTGGCGCGCTCGCTGAAGCCGTTGGATCGATTGCCTGTGTCGCGCGGGCCTGTGTCGGGGTTGGTGCCTCGGGCTTGCGCCCGGTTCCAGCCCGGTGTCGAATAGGACGATCCACCAAAGCCGCCTTGGTCGAAGCGCGAGCGTCCGTAGCCGCCATGGCCGCCGAAGCCTGCGGGGGCGTCGATGATTTCGACGTGGTCGGCGGGCAGCTCATCGATAAAACGCGAGGGGGTGGTGGCGTTCCACATGCCGTGGATACGGCGGTTCGAGGCGAAGAAGAGCTTTGCGCGGCGTCTTGCGCGGGTGAGGCCGACATAGGCTAGGCGGCGTTCTTCTTCCAAGCCCGCGCGACCACTTTCATCCAGCGCGCGTTGGTTGGGGAAGAGGCCTTCTTCCCAGCCGGGGAGGAAGACCGTGTCGAATTCTAAGCCTTTTGCGCCATGCAGCGTCATGATCGAGACGCGCTCGGCGGTGTCGTTGTCCGTCATTTCCATGACGAGCGAGACGTGTTCGAGAAAGGCTCCGAGATCGGGGAATTCTTCCATCGAGCGGACGAGTTCTTTTAAGTTTTCCAAGCGTCCGGCGCTGTCCGCCGTACGCTCTTTTTGCCACATATCGGTGTAGCCGGATTCTTCCAGAATTTGCTCGGCTAACTCGCCTTGTTTCATCGTTTCGATGAGGGTGGACCAACGGCCAAAGCTTAACGCTAATTCGCGCAACGCGCCGCGTGGTTTCGGTTTTAGCTCGTCGGTTTCAATCAGACGGCGCACCGCTTCCAGCATTGGGATTTGGGCTTTGCGGGCGTAGACATGGACTTGCTCGATGGTGGCGTCACCAAGCCCGCGTTTGGGGACATTGACGATGCGCTCGAAGGCTAAATCATCGGTTGGGTTGGCAACAACGCGGAGATAAGCGAGGGCGTCTCTGATTTCAGCGCGCTCGTAGAAGCGCGGGCCGCCGATGACGCGGTAGGGCAAGCCAAGCGTGACGAAGCGGTCTTCAATTTCGCGCATTTGCGCGGAGATGCGCACCAGAATGGCCATATCGGCGAGGGAATGGCCTTTGTGTTGCAGCGCTTCGATTTCTTCGCCGATCAGGCGGGCTTCTTCTTCCGAATCCCAAGCGCCAGTCAGCGTTGGTTTTTCGCCTTCCTCATCATCGGTAAACAGCGTTTTTCCCAAGCGGCCTTGGTTATGCGCGATGAGTTTTCCGGCGGTGGCCAAGATATGCCCCGTCGAGCGGTAATTGCGCTCTAGGCGGACTACCACTGCGCCCGGAAAGTCTTTTTCAAATCGCAGGATGTTATCGACTTCCGCGCCGCGCCAGCCATAGATCGATTGGTCATCATCGCCCACGCACGCCACGTTGCGGCGGCCTTGGGCGAGGAGGCGCAGCCAGAGATATTGCGCGACGTTGGTGTCTTGATACTCGTCCACCAGCATATATTTGAAACGCTCTTGATAGGCGGTGAGCACATCGGGGTGCTCGCGGAAGAGGCGCAGGTTTTCGAGCAGGAGATCGCCGAAATCGGCGGCGTTGAGTTGCTTTAGGCGCTCTTGATAGAGCGTGTAGAGTTTGCCCCCTTTGCCATTGGCAAAAGCCGAGGCTTCGCCAGCGGGGACTTTATCGGGCGTTAACCCACGGTTTTTCCAGCCATCGATGAAAGAGGCCAGCGCGCGGGCGGGCCAACGTTTCTCATCAATATCCTCGGCGCGAATAACTTGGCGCATCAGGCGGATTTGATCGTCGGTATCGAGGATCGTGAAATCAGAACGAAGGCCGACGAGTTCGGCGTGGCGGCGCAATATCTTGGTGCCGATGGCGTGGAACGTGCCGAGCCATGGCATTCCCTCTGCGACCGAGCCTAACAGGTGCCCGATGCGCTCCTTCATCTCGCGCGAGGCTTTGTTGGTGAAGGTGACGGCCAGGATTTGCGACGGATAGGCCGAGCCGGTAGCGATGATATGCGCGATGCGGGTGGTGAGCACGCGCGTTTTGCCGGTTCCAGCGCCCGCTAACACGAGCACGGGGCCATCGATCACTTCCACCGCGCGGCGTTGCTCGGGGTTTAAGCCGTCGAGATAGGCCGCATTGGAGCGGGCCGCCGATTGCGCACGCGCCGCCAACCCGCCTGCTTGCGGGGTGTAGGTAAGATCATCATCGAGATCGAGCGGATTGGCCAAGTGAGGCATATCTCCAAAGAGAACATATCGCGAATCAAACGCGAGAATGCCGAAAGGTCGAGGGAATGTCGACCTTGGCTCTTGGATAGATGGGGATGAGGAGGGGTGATAGCGATAGCGATTACAAAACGATCCTATGAATCGGTTTGAGCGATGGTGAAGGCATGATCCAGCGAGGTTGGATAAAACTCTCCCGTGGAGAGTTTTATGTGCCGTAAACCCAAAGCCCAAGCGGAGGGCTGGAGCGGTCTGCTATGGACCGCGCGGCTCCAGCCTCGCAACGTTTAAGTGCGCTGCCCAAGAGGCTAGCGGTCCTTATTTTTAAGCCGCACGCCTCAGCATAGGCCGATAAAACGCCTCTGACACATTGCTTAAAAACTGCTTTGCGGCGCTTTCGTGCGAATAGCCGAGCGCGAATTGGCGGCTTGCTTCGCGGGGAACTTCGAGCGCTTTAAGCGCAGCCGCGCGCAAATCATGGCTCATCACGCCTGCGCCAGCGTGCGCTAATTCGGGAATCAGACCTTCGACGGGGAAGGCGGCAACTGGTGTGCCAGAGGCCAAGGCTTCGAGCATCACAAGGCCGAAGGTTTCGGTTTTGCTGGGGAAGACGAAGGCATCGGCAGAGGCGTAAATTCTGGCTAAGTCTTCGCCGAAGCGGGCGCCTAAGAAATGTGCGTCGGGATATTTGGCTTCGAGCATGGCGCGGTCAGGGCCATCGCCGACGATGAGTTTCGATCCGGGGAGATCAAGCGATAAAAACGCTTCGAGATTTTTCTCAACCGCGACGCGGGCAACGCAGAGAAAGACGGGGCCGGGTAAATTAAGTGCCGAGTGGGCATTCGGATTGAAAAGTTCAGCATCCACGCCGCGTGACCAGAGGAGGCAGCGGTTAAAGCCTTGGCCTAATAATTCCTGCTGCAAAGAAGGTGTGGCGACCATCGTGGCAACGCCCGCATTGTGAAAATACCGCAACACACCGTAGCTCACGCTTTCCGGGATGGGATACCGCGCCGAGATATATTGCGGGTAGCGGGTATGATAGCAGGAGGTAAAGGGGCGACCCGTTTTGATCGCCCAATGACGGGCGAGCCAACCTAGGGGCCCTTCGGTGGAAATGTGGAGTGCGTCCGGGTTGTGGGCCTCAATCGCGTCAGCGACGGCTTGGGGTGTCGCAAGGGCCAATTGAATCTCGGGATAGCCGGGCAGGGGCGCGGTCGGGTAATCCTGAGGTGTTAAAAATTCAACGGTGTGGCCGAGTTTGCCCGCATCCAGCGCTAAGCGTTCAAGCGTGCGAACCACGCCGTTGACCTGCGGACGCCAAGCATCGGAAACAATCAAGATACGCATGGGGCGAACTCGGGAGGGTCAACGGGAACAGAAGCAGCATTTCTGCCCCTCACCAACCGGATTCGTGTTGCGTTTTCATGACATTTACGAAAGCGAAGCGACTTAGTGCAGCCCGACCTTGCCTGCCCGACCTTTGGTGGGGATTCCGATGGCGCTGCCTAAGGCGTCTGGACGCGGTAGCGCTGAATGGGCGGATTGCATCACGGCAATGGCGTCTAGTATATCGGCCGGAAACGGGCCTACCTTTCGCTCTGCCTTGTCGATATGCAGCGCCATGACTTCCGATGTCGATGCCAGCCAGCCTTCGGAGGCGTGCCGCATTTCAAGGTAGAGGTGCATCCGCTTGACGTCATAATCGACGAGTTGAACCGTTATCCTTACGGGCGTTTCGAGCGTGACCTCGCGTTTATAGCGCAAATGGGCCTCGCCAATAAAAACAGTGCCCGGACCCTCAGTGTAATAGGCCTCGTTTAGCCCCAAAAGTTCAAAGGCCTGATCCAGCGCGCGGTCGAACAACACGTTGAAATAGGCCATGTTCATATGGCCATTGGCATCAATCCAGCCGGTTTCGACCCGCATCAATGAGGATACGAAGGGCGCAAAGAAGAGGGGGTTAAACTTACGATGAGCAGACATTTGGCGCTTTTAATGTTTTTTGAAGCCAAATCATCGTAGATCAAAGCTAGGATGGCAAGGGTGTAATGCAGTGGATAAGCGGCATTGATTGATTTTCCGCGGGTGACACCACTAGGTTTGTTTAAATTTCTTGTAGGTTCCAAATTTCTTACAGAATTTTGGATTAAAATCATCGCGCGGTTAACCTTAAGCCGTTATGTCTAGGGCTCTTGAAGGGACATTGCGGGTTTATTGTGCGCGAATTTCTGACAGGTTTGGCGATTTTGGTGATCGGCGTGCTGCTTGCGGCGCTGATAGCGCCGTTTGTCGTCGACTTTAATGGCCAACGTGCGCTGATCGAACAGACGCTGTCGCGCGCGGCAGGAATGCCTATTCGGGTGGCAGGGCCCATCGATGTTAGGCTTTTGCCGTTTCCGGTTCTAAATCTTGATCAGGTTTCCATTGGTGGCAAGGACAGCCGCGTTGCGGCAACCGCTAAGCGTGTGAGCCTTGATATTGCCACCATGCCTTTGCTGAAGGGCGAGGTTCAGGTGATGGAAGCCCTGGTCGATACGCCAGTGATAACCATGGAGGTGGGCTCAGGCGCCGTGCCGAGCGGGACACAAACCGCTGATGCGCAGCCGATGGAGGCGGTGACTCTCGTTTCCATTGAGCGTTTGGCGGTTCGCAATGGTCAAATCAGTTTTCGTCCATCGGCAAATGTTGAGCCGTTTTTACTCGCAAAACTCAACCTCGATGGGACGGCGGTCTCGCTTTCGGGGCCGTGGCGGATTGACGGCAGCGGCGAATGGGGCGGCCAGCCTGTATCCTTACGTCTTTCAACGGGATCAACGGACGAAGCGGGCAGTTTCCGCGTGAAGGCCGGTATGGAGCGTTCGGGCGGTGGGTTTAAGGCCGACATCGATGGCCAAGCAGGCTTTCTGTCGAAGGTGGGATTTGAGGGCAAGCTCGCGGTATCGGGTGATATGGCTTGGCCGGAACCGGGTACGTTGAGCACACGGCCATGGTCGGTTTCGACGCTGGCGCGGCTGGATGGCAATGCGCTTGAGCTGACGGGCGCCGAGATTATGGCGGGGGGCGAAGAAGGTGGCTTCAAGCTGAACGGGTCCGGTTCGGGCTTGATCGGGGATGGCCGTTCGCTGTCCTTGATTTTTGATGCCAAGCAAATCGATCTCGATCGCCCCTTACAAGGGGAAGGTAAGCCGAACAGTGCTTTGCCCGTGGTATTGAGCGCCTGGCGGAGCGCACTTTTGGCATCGGACAAGGATTTGCGTCCCTCGATCCCTGTCGATTTGGCGATCTCTGTCGATAGCGTGATGGCGGGCGGCGATGCTATTCGGGGGCTCAAGTTGGATGTTGCGCTTGATCCAAAGGGTATCATCTTAAAGCGCGGTGAAGCGCTCTTGCCCGGTAATGCGAAACTGGCCGCTTCGGGCGATGTCGGCCTGTCGGATGGCGGCTCGTTTCATGGCCGCGCGTCCTTTGCGTCCAAGGAACTGGCCCGATTTGGCGGGTGGGTGGATGGATCGGTGTCTGGCCGATCGATGCGGTTTGGCGAGGCGCATGAGGTTAGCGCAGAGGCGGACATCGCGCTTTCCTCCAGTCTCATAGCGGCCAGCAAGTTCAAGGTCGTGCTCGACCAATCCTCTATTACAGGACTGATGAAATACGCTCTGCCAGAAGATGGGCAGCGCGGACGGCTCGACGCACAATTGGCGTCCGATGGATTTGACTTGGAGCAATTACCGGAAGCATCTCTGCTTGCCGCGCGTTTTGGGATGATTGATGCCTCGATTGTGGTCGATGCCCGCAATGTTCGTGCACCGCGC
>CANCAR010000055.1 GCA_947374125.1 Hyphomicrobiales bacterium
TAATGGCATCGGCTTTGCTATTCCCGTCAACATGGTCAAAGTTGTCGTATCATCGGCCAAGGCTGGCAGCGCGGTGGTACGCAGGCCATGGTTTGGCGCTCGTTTGCAGCCCGTTACCGCCGACATCGCCGACAGCATGGGTCTTGACCGCCCCGTAGGTGCCGTCGTGGTATCGGTCGTCGATGGTGGTCCGGCTGCGCTTGCGGGTCTTAAGCCCGGCGATGTCATCATGGCGTTGGACAACCAACCGGTGGACGATGCAGACGGCTTTGGCTTCCGCTTCGCGACCAAGCCGATTGGCACAAAGACGGAGCTAAAGGTTAACCGGATCGGCAAGATGGTAACGCTCTCCATCGCAGCCATGGCTGCACCTGAAACGCGTCCGCGGGATATTCAACCCCTTTCCGGGCGCTGGCCGCTGGCGGGCGCAACTATTGGCAATCTATCGCCCGCACTGGCGGAGGAACTGTCGGTAGAAACGGGGGATGTCGGAGTCGTGGTAGCCTCGGTGAAATCGAGCTCGTCAGCGGAGGAATTAGGCTTAAAAAAGGGTGATGTGATTATTTCCATCGATGGTGAAACGGTGAAGACCACGCAGGACGTGCTTGCCCTGCAGCGCCAACGCAAATATTTCTGGCCCTTGGTGATCAAGCGCAAGGGTGAGTTATTGACCAGTAAAGTAGGCGGCTAATGTCCAATCTCTTCACCGCCGCAGGCCTTGAGAAGGAAGCACCGCGTCCTCTTGCTGATCGCCTACGGCCGACACATCTCAATGAAGTTGCGGGCCAAGATCACCTCGTCGGCCAAGATGGCATACTCACCCGCTTGATCGCATCCGGCTCGTTAGGCTCGCTGATTTTTTGGGGACCCCCCGGCACTGGCAAGACCACGATTGCTCGTCTGTTAGCCCACGAAACCACGCTGCATTTCGAGCCCATCTCGGCGATTTTTTCAGGCGTTGCCGATCTCAAAAAAGTCTTCGAGGCCGCACGAGGTCGCCGTATGAGCGGGCAGGGGACGCTTTTATTCGTCGATGAAATCCATCGCTTCAACCGCAGCCAGCAAGATGCGTTTTTGCCGGTGATGGAAGACGGCACGATCACGCTGATCGGCGCCACGACAGAGAACCCATCCTTCGAGCTTAACGCAGCGCTTTTATCCCGCGCCCGGGTGCTCACCTTCCGCGCGCTCGATGAAGCCGCCATTGAGCGCCTCTTGACCCGCGCCGAGGAGGTGGAAGGCAAGCCGCTCCCACTTGATGCCAACGCACGCACAGCCCTGCTTGCTATGGCCGATGGTGATGGCCGCGCGTCCCTCACACTGGCGGAGGAAATCTGGCGCTCTGCCAAGCCCGGCGAGGTTTTCGATACGGCCACGCTGGCGGAAGTCGTGCAACGCCGCGCGCCGATCTACGACAAAAGCGAGGACGGCCATTACAACCTCATCAGCGCACTGCATAAAAGCGTCCGCGGCTCCGACCCTGACGCCGCGCTCTATTATCTGGCCCGAATGCTGGATGCAGGCGAGAACCCGCTCTTTCTAGGCCGCAGGCTTGTGCGTATGGCGGTAGAAGATATCGGCATGGCCGACCCACAAGCCCTTGTCGTAGCCAATGCCGCCAAAGACGCTTATGATTTCCTAGGCACGCCCGAAGGCGAACTGGCCTTGGCGCAGGCCACCGTCTACCTCGCCACCGCACCCAAATCGAACGCCGTCTACACCGCTTGGAAATCGGCCGTCAGGACCGCCAAAGAAGGCGGCTCGCTGATGCCCCCCAAAACCATCCTGAACGCCCCCACCAAACTCATGGGCGCGGAAGGGTATGGCAAAGGCTATCGCTACGACCACGACGAGCCCGATGCCTTCTCCGGCCAAAATTATTTCCCGGAAAAACTTGGGCGGCAGCAGTTTTATGAGCCGGTTGAGCGGGGATTTGAGCGCGACATCAAAAAGCGGCTGGACTATTGGGCGAAGTTGCGGGCGGAGAAAGGGAAGTAACGCTAGTTCTTCCTCTCTACAGCGACAGTAGTGAAACGCATGACCCTGCACCTGTCTTAAACGTCAGGTTACCACCCCCATAATCGCTTATAAAAATCGAATCATTGCTCTTGAAAATCGTATCATAAATTGATACAAAAAGGCTGTTCGATGATTATGAGCTTTCGCGATGATCGGGCGCGGCTGCTGTTGGACGGCATTGTTCCAAAAACAATGCCTATGGTACTTGCAAAAGTAGCGCGGCGTAAATTGGAAATGATCAATGCAGCCAAAGCGTTAAATGATCTCAAAAGCCCGCCCGGTAATGAGTTGCACGCGTTGAATGCGGATCGGGCAGGGCAATATTCGATACGGATCAATCGGCAATACCGTATCTGTTTTCTGTGGCAAGAGGATGGCGTTTACGATGTTGAAATCGTTGATTACCACTGACGAGATGGCCCCGCGCAAACTCGCGCCGCTTCATCCGGGCGAGGTGCTGCGCGAGGAATATATGGAGCCCTTAGGACTCTCCGCCGGCAAAATCGCCAAAGCCGCCAACGTGCCGCGGACCCGCATCGAGCGGATTGCGCGCGAAGAAATCGGTATTACGGCGGATACGGCTGTGCGTCTGGGAAAGGTTTTTGCAACAACGCCGGAATTCTGGATGAACCTACAAGCGCGGCACGATTTGCTGGTGGCAAAAGCCGCGCTGGCGGGGGAGATGAAGGGTATTAGGGTGTTGGGTTGAGCGGCATGTCGTCGACGCTCAATTTCCTCTGTTTTTCGTGACAAATTAATTGACCTCGCTATTTATTGGGGGTACAAATAAAAATGAAATTTGAGTTTGACCGTGACAAATGCGCGGCAAATTTAGCCAAACATGGCCTCGATTTAAGGGATGGGCTGGCCATGAATTTGGACGAAGCCGTCGTTATTGAGGATGATCGCGTGGATTATCGAGAAACACGCTATCGCGCCTTCGGTCGGATTGACGGCAGCGGATATTGTTTGGTTTTTACGTTGCGTGGCGAAACCATAAGGCCCATTAGTTTCCGCCGCGCTCATGAAAAGGAGATGGCGCGATATGGTCAATAAGCGGATCAATCTAACGGATGCGGACAATCCGGAATGGACGGAAGCCGACTTCGCGCGGGCGCGTCCAGCATCCGAAATTCTATCATCCGACGTGCTCGCCGCCTTCCGTCGGGCACGCGGGCGGCCCAAGAGCGAAACGCCAAAATTAAGTATCAAACTGAGGCTTGATCCCGATGTGGTTGAGGCCTTCCGAGGGGAAGGGCGAGGCTGGCAAAGTCGGATGAACGCCGCCCTTCGCTCAGCAGCAGGGCTTAGGCCTAAGGGGGAGTGAGGGAGGCCTGCCGATCTCGTGGACCTCTTAAAATGAATTAGTCTCTCGCCACAACACCACGTCTCAACGAGCGCCAGTGTACTTTTCGAGATGGGTTTCAACTAAAAACGTTGCAACTGCACCGGCAGTGTTAACTGCAAGACTAGCGTGTCGAGGGTATGGCTTAATTGACCTTCCTCCTCTTCCGTGCGAGTCGCTGAGGCGATTTCTCAGGGTTCCAATGCCGTTTACCAAGTTGATGGCTCCGCCGAGTATCGCTTTGATCGGTTCCTCTGTATGCTGATCAGGTGCTAGATTGAGTGATTTTGCCGTTAAATAATAGAGCTTTGGAAGATCTTCCTTATCAGTGTAACTGACAGACATCGCGTCTAAAATACGCTTGCAAACAGTCTCTAAAAGGGTTCGAGCAACAGTAATCGCACCCTCTGGATCGGCATTCCGTCTGTCAAGCGCCTTGCTCCAAACAGCATGCACTCCTTCGGGATCAAATGTTTCCAACACTTCTGAAACGGTAGCGTCTCCCGGTGCTTTGTTTTTTCCTTCGAGAAACTCGATCAGTGGCGTGAATGCATTGCTAATTATCAGCCTTCGCTCCGCGTAGGTTCCGGCCTGTTCTTTGATGAACGGCCAGAAGGCATTGAGTGTGCGGCAAGTTCTAACAAAATCTGGGAGCAGCGGCTTTGTTGCAGAATCCTGCATAAATTCACGTCTCAGGTGCTCATAGACTGGATTGCTGGCGGTCATGTCTCCGGTGGCGCGAGCAGTCATCAGATTTTCGAGCATTGCAGCTCTTTCAAGCGCCGAGTTTGGAAGTTCGTCTTCATCTACCATCGATAATTTCCGCTTTGTTACTTCTTTACCTCATTTCATGACGCAACGTCATTACGATGAGCACGTTCGCGCAAAGAATCAACCCAGTTCTTTCCGTCACCCTCATCTGGGTCGCTTCGCCTTCACTCGCGAGGACGGTGAATTGTCCTTCTTGGCAACCTTACCATCTGCTTCCGTCGAGCCCAACCTCCCGCTTCTCACCCCCGCCATTCTCTGCTAAACCCCCTCGTATGAATTCAACTCTCATCGTATTCCTCGGCGGCGGCATTGGCGCGGCTATTCGTCATCTCGTTAATCAGGCCGTTGGCCGGTTGGCGGGGACGAATTTTCCGTTTGGCATTATGGCTATTAATATTACGGGCTCCATCCTCATGGGGCTTGCTGCGGGCTATTTTGCGTTTAAGGCGAGTGCCGAATGGTCGCAATCGGCGCGCCTTTTCGTGACCACCGGCATTTTGGGCGGTTACACCACCTTTTCCGCCTTCTCGCTCGATGCGATGTTGCTCTATGAGCGCGGCGAGATGCTGACCGCGCTTGTCTATGTTGTGGGTTCGGTGGTGCTTTCCATTCTTGGCCTCGCTTTCGGCCTTTACGCCGTTAGGATGCTGACATGAGGCGCGATAAACAGGCCAAAGAAAAGGCGCAACGCGCCGCTGAATCCGGTATCGTCGAGCAGGCTCCAAAGCCTGTCGTCAAACACGCGCCACTGCCGACTGCCGTGCTCAACCTCAATGTCACCGAGGATGAAGCGGGCATGCGCGTGGATCGCTTTTTAGAGCATCGCTTTCCGGGTCTCTCCTTCAGCCATATCCAGCGTATTGCGCGCAAGGGCGAACTGAGGGTTAATTCCAAACGCGTCGAGACGAAGGATCGGTTAGAAGCCGGCCAAAGCGTTCGTGTGCCGCCGCTTCGCATCGATGAGGAAACCGGCGTGGTGGCCCGCTCACCGCAGGCCGAAGCGGGCGATGCCGCCGCTCTCCGCGCAATGGTGCTCTATGAAGATGATGACATGATGGTGCTAAACAAGCCGTTTGGCTTGGCGGTGCAGGGCGGCTCTGGCACGGTGCGGCATTTGGATGGCATGCTTGAAGTGCTGCGTGACGCGCAAGGCCAAAAGCCGCGTTTGGTCCATCGGCTGGATAAGGATACATCCGGCTGTATCGTCATCGCCAAAACCCGCTTTGCGGCGTCAGCTCTCGCCAAAAGCTTTCGCTCACGCGATACGCGCAAAATCTATTGGGCGCTGGTGGCTGGTGTCCCGCGTGTTAAGCAGGGCCGCGTCTCGACCTATCTTGCCAAGGGCGAGGATGATGAGGGCGATGCCAAGATGCAGGTCGCCCGTCATGGGGATGAGGGCGCTAGCCACGCCGTGACCTACTACGCGGTGGTGGAAACAGCGGCCCAAAAGCTGAGCTGGCTCTCGATGAAACCGGTGACAGGGCGTACGCATCAGCTCCGCGCGCATGCGGCCCATATTGGTCACCCGATTGTGGGCGATCCGAAATATTTCAACATTGAGAACTGGGAATTGCCGGGCGGTATTCAAAACCGCTTGCATTTGCTGGCCCGCCGTATCGTGGTGCCGCATCCCCGATCGGGCAAGCCGATTGATGTTACAGCGCCACTGCCGCAGCATATGCAGCAGAGTTGGAATCTTTTAGGGCTCGATTCAAAGCGGTACGATCCCATCGCTGAATCACCGGAAGAGTAAGCGCCATGTCATCATCGGACCGTTCGATTTTTGATGCCGCCATTGCTGCGATTGATCCGCACGAAATGGCACGGAAAGATTTGCGCAAAAATCTGCCCAAGCGCTTCTGGAAAGAGGTGACGGTGGCGGAAGTCGAGGGTGGCTTTGCGATCCTTCTCGATGGCCGTCCGACCCGCACGCCTAACCAACGCCCCTTGCTGCTCTCGAACGCCTCGCATGCCGAGAAGGTCGCAGACGAGTGGCGCAAGGTGGGCGAGTTTCTCGACCCCTCCGAAATGCCGCTCACCCGCATCGTGAATTCCACGATTGAGGGCGTGAAAAATATGATGGCCGAGACGGCGGCGGACTTGGCCAAATATGCGGGTACCGATCTGTTGTGCTATCGCGCGACGTCGCCAACACGCTTGGTCGAACGGCAGATGGCGCTGTGGGATCCGCCGCTGGATTGGGCACTTGAGCGGCACCGGTGGCGGTTTAACCTTGCTGCAGGCGTCATGCATGTGCCGCAGCCTCAAGAAACGCTAACATCTATCTCAGACCGCGCCCAGGCTATCCAAGATCCATTCTACCTTACTGCACTGCACGTCGTGACGACGATAACCGGATCGGCCATTTTAGCCTTTGCGCTCGCCGAAGGCCCCTTTAGCGCGGATGATATCTGGACGGCAGCGCATGTTGACGAAGACGTGCAAATGGCAATTTGGGGCCAAGATGAAGAGGCTTTAGCCCGTCGTGCCCGGCGTTTGAGCGAGTTTGAGGCGGCAGCGATGTTTTTAGCAGCTCAAAAATAACCCCCACCATGGTCGAACTGACGAAGACGTCATTTGCATGTTAGACGGTTCTTGGAGGAACATTCCATGAAAGATATTCTCGAAAGACTCGATGATCGCCGCGCCCAAGCCCGCCTCGGTGGCGGCCAATCCCGCATCGATGCCCAGCATGCGCGCGGCAAGCTCACGGCACGCGAGCGTATCGAGCTCTTAATGGATCATGGTTCGTTTGAAGAATTCGATATGTTCGTCCAGCACCGCTCCACCGATTTTGGCATGGAAAAGACCAAGATTCCGGGCGACGGCGTGGTTACTGGCTGGGGAACGGTCAATGGTCGCACGGTGTTTGTATTTGCAAAAGACTTCACCGTCTTCGGTGGATCACTGTCCGAGACCCATGCGCAGAAAATCAACAAGATCCAAGATATGGCGCTAAAAATTCGGGCACCAATCATTGGGTTGTTTGATGCCGGTGGTGCACGAATTCAAGAAGGCGTAGCGGCTTTGGGTGGTTATGGTGAAGTCTTCAGGAGGAATGTGATCGCGTCGGGCGTCATTCCGCAAATCTCCGTCATCCTCGGCCCTTGCGCGGGTGGTGATGTCTACTCGCCTGCCATGACCGATTTCATCTTCATGGTACGCGACCGCTCCTATATGTTCGTAACGGGTCCGGACGTTGTCAAAACGGTCACGAACGAGACCGTCACGGCGGAAGAATTGGGTGGCGCTAAAGTTCATACCTCCAAATCCTCGGTAGCCGATGGCGCGTGGGACAATGACGTTGAGGCGCTCTTGCAAGTCCGTCGCCTGATCGATTTTCTCCCCGCCAACAACACGGATGGCGCCCCGCATTGGCCAAGCTTTGATATAGCCGATCGCGTCGATCTCTCACTTGATACATTGGTGCCGGAAAACCCGAACAAGCCATACGATATGAAAGAACTCATCCAAAAGACTCTGGATGAAGGCGATTTCTTCGAAATTCAAGAAAGTTACGCCAAAAACATCATCACTGGCTTTGGACGAATCGAAGGCCGCACGGTGGGCATCGTCGCCAATCAGCCGATGGTGCTGGCAGGCGTGCTCGATTCAGACGCCTCCCGCAAGGCAGCGCGCTTTGTGCGCTTTTGTGATGCGTTTGAAATTCCGATTGTCACCTTTGTCGATGTTCCGGGCTTTTTGCCAGGTACGGCGCAGGAATATGGCGGCTTGATCAAGCACGGTGCCAAGCTGTTGTTTGCCTATGGCGAAGCCAGCGTGCCTCTCGTAACCATCATTACCCGCAAGGCCTTCGGCGGCGCTTACGACGTGATGGCGTCAAAACATCTTGGCGGCGATATCAACTTCGCCTGGCCGACCGCTCAGATCGCGGTTATGGGCGCAAAA
Organism: Hyphomicrobiales bacterium; assembly: GCA_947374125.1. Lineage (GTDB taxonomy): Bacteria > Pseudomonadota > Alphaproteobacteria > Rhizobiales > Beijerinckiaceae > CAIUPE01. Next base: position 8,045 of record CANCAR010000055.1, read on the forward strand.
GGCGCTGTCGAAATCATTTTCCGTTCCGATATAGGCGATGCGGATGCGATCGCTGCCAAAACCAAGGATTATGAAGAGCGCTTTCTCTCGCCCTTCGTTGCAGCCGAGCGCGGCTATATCGATGAAGTGATCATGCCGCATTCAACGAGGCGACGTATCGCGCGAGGGCTAGCGATGCTGGCTACCAAGAAGGCCGAGCGGCCTTGGAAGAAGCACGATAATATTCCGTTGTGATGGAGAAAATTCCCTCTCCTTGAAGGAGAGGGTGTCGCCGAAGGCGACGGGCGAGGTTCTAATGGTCACCACTAGACCCTCATCCAGCCGCTCCGCGCCCACCTTCTCCCTCAGAAAGAAGGTATCATTTAGTGGTTACATCCGTCCCACGAACGCCTGAAACGTCAAGCCCGGCTCAGCCCGTTGCGCGTCCATAAAGGCTCGGTTCAACGCACGCTTAGCGATCAACCCATCCGCCGCCACACGCCGATTGACAACCTTAAGCCCAAAACCATCGCCTTTTTCAAGCCTCTCGATATACTCCGAATATCCTCGTTCAAACCGCTCCGATGCGCCGCTCGTATTGGCCATAGAGCGCCCATGAACACGGTAGAGATAGGAGGATGATGCCGTCAACGGCAGTTTTCCAATTCGGTCAATGAGCTGAATATTCGCCACGACATCTTCCGAGAACTCGATGCCCGGCTCTCGCTTCAAGACAAGATCTCGCCGAATGAGCGGCACAAGCGGCGCATTCAGTTTCATAAAATTGGCAAGGTCGAGCATCACCAACGGGACCGCTTCTTCCATGACGGTACCCAGTCTCGCGCCTGTCTCCTCGTCGATCATCACGAGGTTATCGGCCGCCGCACCATAGGTCTCGGCAAGCGGTTTGAGTGTTTCAAAGCGGTCTGAAGACAGCTCATCATCTGCATCAAGTTGTGTTACATAAGTACCTGAAATTAAATCGAAACCCACATTACGTGCGTGATGACATCCAGAGCGCACCAATCCGGTCGATGCAAACCTTAAACGCGGATCACTAATCCCCTTGCCGGACATAATGGCCGCATAATCACGCTGGTCATCCGACACAATAATCGCTTCCCAGCCGCCATCCGTTTGGCGGAATAAGCTTGTTAAGGCGCGTTCAATCGTAGCTTCGGCATCGCAAGCAGGGATAATGACAGAGATCATCACCCGTTGATCCCGGCGATAAACCCGCGGGCTAAATCCACATCATTGCGCGTAATGCCGTGGCCAGTTTCAAGCACGCGATGATCGACGGTGGCGCCATGCGCGCGTAGGGCCTCGGCAAGCCGCTTGGCATTGTCGAGGGGTAAGATCGGATCCATTCGCCCTGATACGATCATGACGGGTAATCCACCCAGAGTGTGTTCTGGTCCGGTAGGCAGTGGCAGCATCGCGCGAATGAGCACAGCGCCGGCCAACACTTCTGGTCGAAGGTAGAGCAGGGCAGCGGCGATATTCGCGCCGTTCGAAAATCCAACCGCAATCGGCTTTTTGTTGGCGTGAGCAATCGTTTGCTCCGTGATAAAATCTGCAAGCTCATGCGTGCGAGCGATCACATCCGGATAATCAAACACGCCCTCGGCAAGTCGGCGGAAAAAGCGCGGCATGCCATGTTCAAGCACGTTGCCCCGAGGCGACAATATAGCGGCGGCGGGGTCGATCATTTCGCCGACTGGAATCAAATCATCCTCATTGCCACCGGTGCCATGTAGCAAAAGAAGCGGATGCCGTAATGTATCGGTACCGGGAAGAAAGCGGTGAATAAAGGATGGTTCGGTCATGTACACCTCATGGGTTGTAATCTTCATACACATTCAACCGGTTTCGGAAATAGCTGGTTAACCAGAAATCGCATTGGGTTGTGGGTATTAACCTTTTACTTTTCAGGCTTTGCGAAGATCAACCTTACCAAAGGGAAAATCTGGGGCCTTTTATGACGGATAGCCGAATACGTTCAACCATATCGTTGCTGATTGACAGGCGCTGCGTTGAAGATGCTGATGTTGAACGTCTACGCGACCTTTTATCCGCGGGCGGCGGTTTAACTGCGGTAGAGGCGGGCGATCTCATTCGGTTGGAGCGACATGTAAAGCGCATGAGTCAAATGTGGCTGGCATTTTTTGTCGAGGCGTTGGCAGGATTTTTTATTTGGGAGCGGCGGCCAACGGGCCGCATTTCTGAAGCGGATATTGAATGGTTAGCGTTTCGGTTGGGCCTCGATAGTACCGGTTTTACCCCCGCTACCCGCGCTTTGCTGACCATACTCAATGAGGAATGCGCTGAGCCGCCCGCTGCCCTTACAAAAAGGCTAAACGCTTCAGCGCAGATCCGTCCCCTCTGGGAGCGCTATGCTGCATCCCTAACCGTCGCTTCTACACGGCCTACATCCTAAGGCCGAGTTTACCCGCCACCGGTTTATGCTAGGAAGTCCTAGCGTGTTTTTAACCGGGACCGGAAATGTTCAAGAAAATTCTCATTGCCAATCGAGGCGAAATCGCCTGCCGCGTCATTAAAACCGCCAAACGCATGGGTATAGCGACAGTTGCGGTCTATTCCGACGCAGATAAAGACGCGCTGCATGTTGAGATGGCCGATGAGGCGATCCATATCGGTCCCGCACCAGCTAATCAGTCCTATCTGCTCATTGAGACAATTATCGAGGCCTGTAAGGCAACGGGTGCCGAAGCGGTGCATCCCGGTTACGGCTTTTTGTCCGAGCGCGCAGCCTTTGCTGAAGCGCTCAAAGCCGCCGGTATCATCTTTATCGGTCCCAATGTGCGCGCAATTGAAGCAATGGGCGATAAGATCGAGTCCAAAAAATTCGCCAATGCCGCCAAGATCTCCACCGTGCCGGGCTATCTTGGTGTGATCGAGAGCCCCGAACACGCGGTCAGGATTTCCGATGAAATCGGTTATCCGGTGATGATCAAAGCCTCCGCAGGCGGGGGCGGCAAAGGTATGCGTATTGCCTATTCCTCAGGCGAGGTGGCCGAAGGCTTTGCCCGTGCCAAATCAGAGGCCGCATCCTCATTCGGTGATGACCGAGTGTTCGTTGAAAAATTCATCGTCAATCCGCGTCACATTGAAATTCAGGTACTCGGCGATAAACACGGCAATGTCATCTTTCTAGGCGAACGTGAATGCTCCATTCAGCGCCGCAATCAAAAGGTCATTGAGGAAGCCCCATCGCCCTTGCTCGATGAAGCAACCCGCCAGAAAATGGGCGAGCAGGCGGTGGCTCTTGCTAAGGCCGTGCAATACGATTCCGCAGGCACGGTGGAGTTTGTCGCAGGCCAAGACAAAAGCTTTTTCTTTTTAGAGATGAATACGCGCTTGCAGGTCGAACATCCCGTAACGGAACTTATTACCGGCGTTGACCTTGTCGAAGAGATGATCCGTTCGGCTTATGGTGAAAAACTTCGGATCAAGCAGTCTGACATTAAACTCAATGGCTGGGCAGTTGAATCGCGCGTCTATGCTGAAGATCCGACGCGCAATTTCATGCCATCGACAGGCCGCCTCACGGTCTACCGTCCGCCTGCGGAGGGCGTAGAGAACGGCGTTACGGTTCGCAATGATACAGGTGTTTATGAAGGTGGTGAAATCTCAATCTTTTACGACCCAATGATTGCCAAACTCGTGACCCACGCGTCAACGCGTGCGCAAGCGATTGCCGTTCAAGCTCACGCACTTGATGCGTTCGCCATTGACGGCATTCGCCACAATATCCCCTTTCTATCGGCTTTGATGGCCCATCCGCGTTGGCAGTCCGGCGACCTTTCGACAGGCTTCATTGCAGAAGAGTTCCCGCAAGGCTTTCATCTTATTGAACCGGAGGGCAACACGCTCGAAGCCATGGCCGCAATCGGCACCTCGATCGACCATCGGATGAACGAGCGAAAGCGCCACATTTCTGGTCAATTGCGTGCTGCCACGCCAGTACGATTTACACGTGAACGTGTGGTAGCGCTCGGTGAAAAGCGGATTCCGCTCATTATCGAAAGCGAAGGCGAGACGCTTGCTTTACGGTTTAATGAGAGTGGACGAACCATAACCATTCAGTCCGAGTGGCGCCCGGGTCAACCTGTCTGGCATGGCATCGTAGATGGCAAGCCTGTTGCCGCCCAAGTTCGTTCTATAATCAATGGCGTAATGGTTAGTTACAGCGGCACGAGTTCCATCGTCCGCGTATTCACCAAACGTGAAGCCGAGCTTGAATCCTTGATGCCGCCTCGCATTGAAGCGGATACGTCTAAGAGCTTAATCTGCCCCATGCCGGGCTTAGTTAAAGCACTGTCGGTTACCGTCGGCCAAGAGATCAAGGCGGGGGAAATGCTTTGCATCGTTGAAGCGATGAAAATGGAAAACGTGCTGCGCGCCGAGCGAGATGGGACGATCGCAAAAATCTACGCAAAGGAGGGCGATAGCCTAGCAGTGGATGCGGTGATTATGGAGTTTGCGTGATCGCTAATGACCTGCCCCCGTTAAATTAGGCCATTTAGAACTGGAATTTTCCACTTATGATCCCTGCGGGGAAAGAGGAGATTTCAGATGAAGGCTTCCAAGTTTAGCGAGGCGCAGATTGCGTTTGTTTTGAAGCAGGCAGAGGACGGAACGGCAATCGGCGAGGTTTGCCGCAAGGCGGGCATTTCAGAAGCCACGTTCTATAATTGGCGCAAGAAGTATGCTGGCCTGATGCCCTCGGAGATGAAGCGCCTGCGTCAGCTCGAAGAGGAAAATGCCAAGCTGAAGCGGATCGTGGCTGACCTCTCATTGGACAAGGCGATGCTTCAGGATGTTCTGTCAAAAAAGTTTTGAAGCCTGCCCGCAAACGTTCCATTGTCGACAAGGTCAAGTCGGACTGGAAGGTCTCTACCCGCCGGGCATGCGCGGCGCTAAAGATCGACCGGTCACTTTATGTCTACAAGTCAAAACGTGGCGAGCAGGCTGAACTGAAGTTGCGGATAAAGGATATCTGCCAGACACGCGTTCGATATGGATATCGGCGGGTGCATGTGCTTCTCAAACGCGATGGCTGGCCTGTCAATCAGAAGCGAATCTATCGTCTTTACAAGGAGATGGACCTTCAGTTGCGCAACAAGGTGCCGAAGCGTCGTGTGAAAGCGAAGCTCAGATCAGATCGCACAGAGGCCACCCGTTCCAACCATGTTTGGGCCATGGACTTCGTGCATGACCAACTGGCCACAGGTCGCAAGATCAGAGTTCTGACAGTGGTGGATACATTCTCTCGTTTCTCTCCTGTCGTGGACGCACGGTTCAGCTACAAGGGTGAAGATGTCGTCCAGACACTGGAACGCGCTTGTCGGCAGGTCGGTTATCCAGCGGTTATTCGTGTCGATAACGGAAGTGAATTCATATCACGTGATCTGGATATGTGGGCGTATCACAAGGAGGTGACCCTGGACTTTTCCAGGCCAGGCAAGCCGACGGATAACAGTTACATCGAAAGCTTCAACGGCAAGTTCCGCGGCGAGTGCCTGAACGCCCATTGGTTCATGAGCCTTGACGACGCGCGGATAAAAATGGAGGATTGGCGTAGAGACTATAACGAGTTCCGGCCACATAGCGCCATCGGAAACAAAGTACCGATTTCGCTCATGAATGGCTCATCGGCAGACATGCCGACCTGAGCCTTAACCCCGGAAAATTCCAGCTCTGGCTGGCCCAAAGATGGGGAGCACTTCAAGTTAACTCAAGGCTCTCCCGAAAAGTGGAGTAAAGTTGGGTCTCAGGTCACTGTCTATCGGCCACTTCAAGAAC
>CANCAR010000056.1 GCA_947374125.1 Hyphomicrobiales bacterium
AGCGACTCGGAGTAGCTCTCTGAGTAGCGCGACCCATGCAGCAATTCCTGCCATTGGCGCACCATGCCCATATATTCATTGTTCAAGATGAAAATCTTGATCGGCAGGCGATACTGCACGGCCGTCGACATTTCCTGCATGTTCATCAAGATTGAGGCTTCACCCGCGATATCGATCACAAGCGCATCGCGATGGGCCATTTGTACGCCAATCGCCGCCGGTAACCCATAACCCATCGTGCCCAGACCACCCGATGTCATCCACCGGTTCGGGCTTTCAAAGCGGAAATATTGCGCCGCCCACATTTGATGCTGGCCGACTTCGGTCGTGATGTACGGGTCCTTGTCCTTGGTCAGCGCATAGAGACGCTCCACCGCATATTGCGGCTTGATCGTCGTCTTTGACCCGCGATAGGCCAAGCAATCCTTCGCCCGCCAAGTCGCCACCTCGTCCCACCAAGGCGTAAGCGCTTTCCGATCCGGCGTTTTGCCAAGCGCCTTCCACTCCGTGAGCATATCCTTCAGCACATGGCCGCAATCGCCCACAATGCCGATATCCGCGCGGACATTCTTGTTGATCGAGGAGGGATCAATATCGACATGGATCTTTTTCGAGTTTGGCGAAAACGCGTTTAAACGCCCGGTAATCCGGTCATCAAACCGCGCGCCAATGCAGATCATCACGTCGCAATCATGCATGGCCATATTGGCCTCGTAGGTGCCGTGCATGCCCAACATGCCGAGCCATTGCGGATCAGCCGCCGGATAAGCGCCAAGCCCCATGAGCGTGGACGTGATCGGGAAGCCCGTCAAACGCACCAATTCCCGCAACACGGCAGAGGCCTCATCGCCCGAATTGATCACGCCGCCGCCCGTATAAAACACCGGCTTCTTGGCACCGGCCATCAGCTCCACAGCCGCACGGATCTTGGAGATGTCGCCATCCATTTGCGGACGATAGGTCTTGTGCTGGTTGCTCTGCGGCTTTTCATATTGGCCCATCGCAAACTGAACATCCTTTGGAATGTCCACCACCACCGGGCCCGGACGGCCATGGGAGGCGACATAAAAGGCTTCATGCAAAATGCGCGGCAAATCCTCCACCGAACGCACGAGGTAGTTATGCTTCGTGCAATGGCGGGTAATGCCAACCGTATCGCATTCCTGAAACGCATCCGAACCGATGAGATGCGTCGGCACCTGCCCGGTGATGCACACGAGCGGAATGGAATCCAACAACGCATCGGTCAAACCGGTGATCGCATTGGTCGCACCCGGACCCGAGGTCACCAGCACGCAGCCGACTTTGCCGGACGAGCGCGCATAACCCTCAGCCGCGTGCACCGCCCCCTGCTCATGACGCACCAAAATATGCTTCACCTTGTCCTGGTGGAACATGGCGTCATAAATCGGCAAAACCGCGCCGCCGGGATAGCCAAAAATATGCTCCACGCCTTGGTCCTGCATGGCCTTGATCACCATTTCCGCGCCGCTCATCGTCTCTGACATCGTCTCTCTCCGGGCCGTCTTTGAAGGGTATGAAGGGGTAGGCAATAAAAAAGCCCCGGTGCGGGGCTTGAGGTCAGCGTCAGTCTCGGGAAACCGAACTTAAGGTTCGGCCCGCTCCTGACGCTTGCGTACTACAATAAGAGTCGTGCGCATCAAGCGCTCCTCACGTTGAATTTCGTCATAAAGGCTAAAGCGGAAGGTGCGAGACGTCAAGCAGATATTGTCGACCGCGTTTATGGCGCTTAACGACCCTGCCGCTCCCGCTCCAAATGACGCCGCAACACGTCATTCATCCGCGATAATGGCAATTCCCCGTGCCCTCGCGTCAGCTTCGAGTTGAGACGCGCCTGCCCTGCCGGTGAGATTTGGAAACACAATCCGCACGCCTGATATTAAAATCGCTTCATTCCCAACAAAGGCACCACCAAGCACAACGCGGTCAATCTCATCCCATCGAGCTGATCGCGTTTCAAAGAACATATCGCGAAATTCAACTCTTTGCTCATTCCAGCGCAATCGGCGTACAAAACCATGCAAAATCCCGTAAAGCATACAACATCCGACAAATAGGCTAAACAGAGGTTGCTCACTATAAATGAGCAGAAGATATGAATACGAAAAATCAGAAAAGTCTGAGAAAAAATAATAGCCAATCCAATGCTGTAATAAGGTCATAAGGGCGATATAAACGGGCATTCCGATAGAAATTAAATCGCTTGGATGGGGGCCAAGAACATGCCATCCGCTCTTTGTCGTGACCGGATAATGACGAGTCAGCCAATGAACAACAGAAAAACCAAAAAAAACCATCAGCGGCACAGCGGCAGAATTTGCTGCTGATTTCGTGCCGCTACTTTTATAGACATAGAATAAAATTAAAATCATAAAGGCCATGTAACCGGCCCAAAGATAAATTTGCCTCCGCCTCGTCATCGTCCGCCCCTTGGATAAAAGTACGCCGATAGAGACGAGTAATCCAGAAAATTTCTGTAGCGTCAATCAATCTAACCCTGTCACAAAAGACAGTTCACCTCTTCCTGAGGAGGCCCAACGGGCCCTCGAAGGAGGCCTATTCCGTCAATAATGCCGTGATCTAGAGCTTAAAATAGCTCACTTCTTGTCGGCAATGCCCAAGGCCTCAAGGAAGGAATAATCACCCTTGGCAAACGCTAAAAGCAGCTCCGGATTGCTCGAAACGCCCTCATCTCCTTTGAAATAGCTAAAATTCACGCAATCTTCATAAAAATAGACCTCAACTCTAAACTGAATGATTGTGAATGTAACAGTAACGGAGTCAAACGAATGTTGTTCCAGAAAGAAGTGAACCTTTTCGTCACGCAACAGGCCTAAAAACTGGATGAGATCCTTAACGCCCTCTAAAATCATGGCTCATCTAAGCCTGATCGATTGCGGCAAAATACCGAGCTCTCGTAATTTTGAGGGATCTTCGCGGATGATATGATCAAGCACTCGAAGATCATCTTTAACCCATTCATCACCGATGAAATAACTATACTCAATATGATCCACGAAAAAATCAACCTCGACGCGAAACAAGATAACGGTAAACGTTACCATCAGACTATCGGAGCGTGACTGTTTGATATCAAATTTCAAACTATTCTCAGTCAAATAGTCGAGAAATTTTAGAATATCGCCGAGATTTTTTACATCATTGATCATGCGCAATAAGTATCAAAGCTAAAAGCAGATTGAACCTGTCACAAGTGCCATTACCCGCCCCTCCGCCGCCTCAAGCCCAACCCACTCAAACGCCGGCGCCTGATGCCGAAACCAGGTGTGCTGCCGTTTGGCATAGCGCCGTGTATCCGTCTTCCCAATCGCCACCGCCTCCTCAACCGATATCTCGCCCCGTAGCGCGCGGATCAGACCCGGTACGCCATGCGCGCGCATCGCGGGTAGTGCGGGGTCAAGGCCGCGCCGCATCAAGGCTTCCACCTCCTCGCCTGCGCCCATCGCCATCATCGCGTCAAACCGCGCGTCGATCCTTTGCCGCAACACGTCCCGATCCGGCTCCAAAAACACCGCGACGCATGCCGCGACATCCAAAACCGCGCCACTTCTAGAGTCGTGAAACGCCGACAAAGGCTTGCCCGTCGCCATAAACACTTCCAAAGCCCGCACATTGCGCTGCGGGTCGCTCGGCCTAAGCCGCTCAGCCGTCACAGGGTCAACCTCGAAAAGCCGCGCGTGGATCTCCGCCGCCGTCCGCCCTTCCGCCCAAGCCCGCACCTCGGCCCGCACGTCTTCGGGCACAGCTGGGATATCGGAGAGGCCTTCGGTCAGCGCCCGAAAATAAAGCCCCGTGCCACCCACCAGAATAGGCAAATGCCCTGCGGCCTCAATGGCGGATATCTCGCGCCCCACATCCGCCAGCCAACGCGCAACGGAGTAATTCTGAGCCGCATCGACATGGCCAAAGAGCCGATGCGGAACGCTGGCCTCCTCGGCTTGCGTTGGCCGCGCGGTAATAATCCGCAAATCGCGATAGACCTGCATCGAGTCGGCATTTACCACAACGCCGTTCAGCGATGCAGCCAGCCTCATCGCAAGCGCCGATTTTCCGCTTGCGGTCGGCCCTGCGATGAGGATTGCGCGTCGACCAATCCGCCTGTTCATGCTAGCTGCATCCCCATGATCGATTTCGTCGCCACTCTCGTATCCAATCCGAATAAACCGGCTTTGTCGGATGCGCTGCTTTCGCATCTCGCGCAAGCCCTGCCCTATAACGCGAAAGTGATCCGATTAGACCGCCAAATCGCCATCGACATTCTTTTTGCGGCGCGCACCCACAAGGAAGCGACGGAAATCGTGTCGCGACTCCGCCTCGCAATCGCCTCGGAGCCGATTGATACCATCCTTCAACCGCTGAAAGGCCGACGCAAGGGGCTTTTTGTTGCCGATATGGATTCCACCATGATCGGGCAGGAATGCATCGACGAATTAGCCGAAGAGCTCGGCGTCAAGTCAAAGGTAGCTGCCATCACCGAGCGCGCCATGCGCGGCGAGCTCGATTTTGAGCCTGCCTTGCGCGAACGCGTCCGCCTGCTGAAAGGGCTTGATGCCATGGTTGTCGCCAAAGTGATCTCAGAGCGCATAACACTCACCCCCGGCGCACGAACCTTGGTTTCCACCTTACGCGGCCATGGCGTTTATACCGCGCTCGTCTCCGGTGGCTTTACCCTGTTCACAGGCCGCATCAGCGCCATGATCGGCTTTGACGAGGACCGCGCCAATACGCTCGTTCTCGCGAAAGGCAAGCTAACGGGCGATGTGGCAGAGCCCATTTTAGGCCGGGAAGCCAAGCGGGCCACTTTGGTGGAACTCCGCGAGCAATTCGCGTTAGAGCCAGAGGAAACGCTGGCGATTGGCGACGGTGCCAATGATCTCGATATGATCCGAGAAGCGGGCCTTGGTATCGCTTACCGCGCCAAGCCTGCGGTAGCCGCCGCGGCCAACGCCCGTATCGACCATTCCGACCTTACAGCACTGCTTTATGCGCAAGGCTACTCGCGCACGAGTTGGATCGAGTAAAACATGCGGAGGAATAAGCGTTATAGCCCGTCCACCTTCTCCCTCAGGGAGAAGGACACAAAGATCTTCTGTCTGTTGTGAAAAGGATAGCGACCTGCCCATCTCGACGGAACGAATAGAACTTACAAAGCGTCATCTTCCAACGGCGTTCAATCTCACTCAATCCCCAACGCCACAAACCTCACTTCGCCCTGTGGATTAGCCACCAGCAGCAAAACCGATTTCTTGCCGTCCTTTTTAACGGCCTCAATCCGCTTGATAACCGCCTCGGGTGTTGCCACGGCTTCTTGCTGAACCTCAACAATCACATCGCCGGGCGTGAACCGCTTATCAGCGGCGGGTGAGTTCGGATCAACTTTGAGAACAAGCGCACCCTTTACCGTGTCCTTGATCGAAAACCGTTTGCGCAATTCATCCGTCAGGCCGACCAATTCCAGACCCATGGTCTTTTTAATGGCTGGCTGTTCGGGCGGGGTCGGTGTTCCAGCCTTTGCCTGTTTGTCGGTTTCATCCAGCCTTCCAAGCGTTACCGGAACGCTGAGCTCTTTGCCCTTTCGAATAACGCCAACTGCCACCACCTTGCCCACCGCAGCCTGCCCGACAAGCCTTGGCAAATCGCGCGATTCCTTGATGGGCTTGCCGTCAAACGTCACAATCACGTCACCCGCCTCAAGCCCTGCAGCCTTTGAGGGTCCCTTCTCGTCGACACCCGCCACCAAAGCCCCGCGTGGTTCACCAAGCCCAAGCGTTTCGGCGAGGGGTTGATCCACCGCCTGAATGCGGACGCCAAGCCATCCACGCCGCGTCTCGCCAAATTGGCGCAATTGCTCAACAACCGGCCCCGCAAGCGCAGAAGGAACGGCAAAGCCAATCCCGATGGATCCACCGGTGGGCGATAAGATCGCCGTGTTAATGCCAATCACTTCGCCTTCCATATTGAAAAGCGGGCCGCCGGAATTTCCTTTATTGATCGCCGCATCGGTCTGCAAATATTGGCCATAGGATTGGTCGGAAATATCGCGGTTTTTGGCCGAGATAATGCCCGCTGAAACCGATCCGCCCAAGCCGAACGGGTTGCCAATCGCCATCACCCAATCGCCGATCTTCTCGGCATCGGAGTCGCCAAAGGAGACGGCTACCAAAGGCTTCTCCGGTTTAACCCGCAACACGGCGATGTCGACCTTGGGGTCTTTGCCAATAATTTCAGCCCTAAGCTTTCGGCCATCATTGAAAACCACCATAATCTCATCGGCGTCGCCGATGACATGGTTATTGGTGACAACAATACCCGAGGCATCAATCACAAATCCCGACCCGAGCGAACTGGATTTATGCTGCGGGATCGTTCCGCCATTGCCACCCTTAGGGTTCATAAATTCGTCGAAAAATTCCTGAAACGGCGTCCCCGGCGGCATTTGCGGCAAAGGAACGGCGCGTTGCTGCTCAGCTGGAACATTGGTAGATGCGGAGATATTCACCACCGCATCCATCACTTTTTCAGCAAGACCCGAAAGCGATTCAGGCCCGCGCGCCTCCACCCGCCCCGAAAGGGCGACGGAAGCGGTAAACACAGCCATCAAGAGGGCGGCCAAAACCGAAACAGTCTTCATACGAAAAGCATGCACCGAAAAGGCCTCCCTCTTAACAAAACGATTTCACTATTCCTGAATCTGATCGCCATTCTTGACAGAAAACGGATCCTTGAAATAGCGCATAAACTCGGACTCAGGGCTTAAAACCAACCTTGTTTCGCCAGGCTTAATCGCCGTTTCATAGGCTAACAAGGAGCGATAAAACGCAAAGAATTCTGCATCTTGACCATAGGCTTCGGCCAAAATCCGATTCTTTTGAGCATCGCCCTCACCGCGCACCTTTTCAGACGTCTTGGTGGCTTCAGCCCGCAACACCACCACGTCACGGTCCGCCTTTGCCTTAATCGTTTGCGAGAATTGCGAGCCTTGCGCGCGAATGTCCGCCGCCTCGCGCTGACGCTCCGTCTGCATCCGTTGGAACACGGCTTGGCTGTTCTGCTCCGGCAAATCCGCGCGGCGCAACCGAACATCAATCACCTGCAGGCCAAGGCCTTGGGCTTGGTTGTTCACGTCATCGCGAATTTTATGCATCAAACCAGAACGGTCCGCCCGCACAACGGTTGAAAGCGTCGCATCGGCCAAAATCGTACGCACCGATGAGTTGACGATTGATGTCAGGCGAATATTGGCACCCGCCACGCTGTTGACGCTTTGATAAAACCGAAGCGGATCGGTAATCCGGTATCGGGTAAACGCATCCACCACCAATCGCTTTTGGTCGGAAGCAATTACTTCCTGCTGTGGCAATTCGAGGTCCAAAATACGTTTATCAATGGTGATCACATTCTCGATGAACGGGAATTTGATATAAAGCCCCGGGTCGGTAATCGGCGCGCGCGCCACGCTACCAAAGCGGAACACCAGCGCCTGTTGGGTCTGCTGCACGACAAAGGTCGAAGACAGCGCGAATACGGCAATAATGAGGGCGATAATCCCTATCACAAAACGGTTTGTCGAGCTCATTTTACCACTCCCGCGCCATTCTTCTTCTGGAAATCGCCGAGCGGCAGATAGGGCACAACGCCTTGCTGCGAAGCGCCATTCTGGTCGATGATGGTTTTCTCCGCGCCTGCTAGCACGCGCTCCATCGTTTCAAGATACATACGCTCGCGAATAATCGCCGGCGCCTTCTTATACTCGGCGTAGATTTGGCTAAACCGGCTCGCCTGACCGGTGGCTTCCGCCACCACGCGCTCGCGATAGGCTTCCGATTCCTGCTGAATCCGAGCCGCCTCACCGCGTGCTTCCGGCACAACCTTCGAGGCATAGGTTTCAGCCTCGTTCCGCGCACGGTCCTGATCTTGGCGCGCCGCCTGAACATCGCGGAACGCGTCGATCACCTGCGCCGGTGGATCAACCTTTTGCAGCTGAACCAGACGGATCACGACGCCTGCACCATAGGTATCGAGCGTGTCCTGCATCAGTTGCTTCACATCGCTTTCAATCGCACCGCGCTCGGTGGTCAAAATCGCCTGAATATTGCGCTTGCCAATAATTTCGCGCATTGCGCTTTCAGCAACCGCCTTAATCGAGGTTTCGGGCTCTTGGATATTAAACACGAAATCGCCTGCCTTGGCGGGGTTAACCTGCCACTGCACCGCGAAATTGATATCGACGATGTTCTCATCGCCCGTCAGCATCAGGCTTTCTTCAGCCAAATCGCGCTGCGAGTTCCGCGCCCGGCCTTCGCCAGAGCGGAAACCGATTTCGGTGGTGTTCACCGTCGTCACACTTGGCCGAATAACCGAGCCAATCGGATAAGGCAGATTGTAATTCAGGCCCGGTTGGGTTGAGCCCACATAGCGTCCGAAAATCAGGTTTAGACCTACTTCATCCGGCTTTACCGTATAAAGCCCGCTCGCAAGCCAGAGCACGGCGGCGCCAAGGGCAATCAGAATAGCACCACGTCCGCCAAGAGAACCACCCGGAATAAGTGACTTGAGCTGATCCTGTCCGCGACGGATCATCTCTTCAAAGTCTGGCGACGGTCCGCCGCCATTGCCACCATTTTGCGGCCCCTGTCCCCAGGGATTCGGCTTTTTGGGACCCCAGGGTCCACCACCGCCGCCTTGATTGCTCCAATTCATCCAATCCGTCCTTTATTCCTTAAGGCTCGCGCCAATCATGGGCCGCGACACCCTGTTCACATGGGGATTAAGCTAGGTTTCGTCAATGTTACGCTTCAGGTTTGGTCATGCTTTAGGCGAGTTCCTTCGTCAAACTTGCCCATGCGAGACCCGTGAACGATTTCGCATCAGGCACGTTCATAGGTGAGATGGGTGAAGGAATATTGATCATCCGGCCCCGCCGCGTGAAACTCGCGGAAGGTTTCCTTGAAACCCATATGTTCAAAAGCCGGAAAATAAGCATCTCCTTCGGGAATAGCATGAACCAATGTAAGGATAATCCTGCGCGCTTGCGGCAAAAGTTGGGCATAAACATCAGCGCCACCTGCTACCGCTATCTCAGACGCCCCCATCTCGACCGCTAACCGATTGGCAAGCGTAATCGCCTCATCCAGCGAGCGAACAGCATGAACACCAGGAGCCGAAAAATCGGCGTCCCGAGTCAAAACAATGTTTTCTCGCTGCGGCAGCGGCCGACCAATCGATAAATAGGTCTTGCGCCCCATAATCACGGGGCGACCAATCGTATTGGCCTTGAAATACTTCAAATCCGATTTAATCCGCCAGATCAGGCCATTTTCACGGCCAATCACACGGTTTTCCGCCATCGCAACGACGAGAGAGAGGGGAAGGGTCATAAAATGCTCACAGCGGTTATGCTGCGAGCTTATAGATGAGCGAATCGTAGATATAAACACCGTTCACAGTATAGCCAGAATAACGGATCGGCGATTGATCGGTTGTATGAGCGATCTGACCTGGCTTCTTGAAATGGAAAAAGTCCGGGGAAACAAGCCTAACCCGAGCAAGATCAAAATCGTTTAATGTTAACGGCCCCGCCTTAATCGCGTTTAAAACCGCCATGAGCGCTTTTTGCAAATCGACATCCGCGTCCGGCGTGGCAATCACGAGTTTCCACCGCTCCGTATCAGGATTATAAACCCACGCGGCTGCACGATAAGGGAACTTAGCTTTATCAAGCTCCTGCAACAAAAGGCGTCCACTTTCGATATCGTCAGTTACCAAAATCGCGTCAGCCATTGAAAAACTCCCTCTTGAGCGTCCGTGACGGCATGACGCATAGCTGTTGCCCCAACGATACCCACCGATTCATAGCGACTTTCTTCACTCCAAGTCGTAACCGTTGCCCAGTTTATACCGAAACCATAGCTTTGTCTCTCGACTTTCAACTCCTCAATCAGATCGGCCACGCGGATCAATTTTTCAATATCATGGACGAAAACGTCGCGAACAACCGCCCGGTCGGGGATCGCATCCTGCAAAAATCGTTTGGCGATCCTCGCCTTCAAAGCAAACTCAACCCCATACCCGTATAGATAATACGCGTTCGAATATCGTCCATGATCGTACAAAAGATTGGCATCATCGATCTTTTCTTGCGCCAGCAACCGCAATTGATCTCGTGAAATGGCGGACATTTAAGACACATCCTCGCTGAGATTTAAGGGATCGAAAAGATCGATTTTCATCAAAGCCTCTTATGCAATCATTCCCGCTCCGCCAAACTCACCAGCGCACCATCCGTCACCCGGCAACCCGTCCAACCATCCATCATCTGAGCGCCCATGGCTTTGTAAAACTCAATCGAGGGCTCGTTCCAGTCGAGAACCGACCATTCAAAGCGGGCCAGCCCCTCATCCACGCAGCGTTGCGCCAGATGCTTCAGCAAAGCCTTGCCCAATCCCCAACCGCGATAGTCGGGATTGACGAAGAGATCTTCCAAAAACAGGCCATGCTTTCCGCGAAAGGTCGAAAAAGTATAAAACCACAACCCAAAACCCGCATCTTCGCCGTTCCAAGAAACAATTTCGCAAAATGCACGCGGATTTTCGCCAAACAGCGCGTCCCCGATCATTTCCTCAGTGGCGTCCACCGTATCGAGCAGCTTCTCATACACCGCCAAGTCGCGAATGAGCTTGTACACCAGGGCGCGATCTTTCGTCTCAGCACGGCGAATTCGGATCATGAGAAGGGTCCTTACACCGCAACAGCGGCCTTAATGGGGGGATGAGGATCATAGCCTTCGATCACAATATCATCGAAGGTAAAGTCAAACAGCGATTGAACGTTAGGGTTCAATGTTAAAACGGGCAAAACCCGCGGCTCGCGTGAGAGCAACAGTTCCGTCTGCTCCAAATGGTTTGAATAAATATGCGCGTCGCCAAACGTATGCACAAAATCACCCACTTTCAGCCCCGTCACCTGCGCCATCATGTGGGTTAACAGCGCGTAACTCGCGATATTGAACGGAACGCCCAAGAAAATATCAGCCGAGCGCTGATAAAGCTGGCAAGAAAGCCGCCCATCGGCGACGTAAAACTGAAACAGGCAATGGCAGGGCGGCAGCGCCATTTTCTCTAAATCCGCGGGGTTCCACGCCGAAACCACAAGCCGCCGAGAATCAGGGTTGCGCTTAATTTCGTTGATCACCCATTGGATTTGATCCACCGTCCCGCCGTCCGGTGTCGTCCATGAGCGCCATTGCTTGCCGTAGACAGGGCCAAGCTCACCGCCCTCATCCGCCCATTCATCCCAAATCGTCACCGCGTTTTTGCGTAAGTAGTCGATATTCGTCTCGCCCGCGATAAACCACAATAATTCATGGATAATCGACCGCAAATGTAGCTTTTTGGTCGTGACCAGCGGGAAACCTTGAGACAAATCAAACCGCATCTGATGCCCAAACACCGAGCGCGTGCCAGTGCCCGTCCGGTCCGTCTTAACGACGCCTTCGGTAAGCACCCGGTGCAAAAGGTCATGATAGGCTTTCATGCGGCGAATCCTCAAAACTGCGCCACTCTAGCGTGTTCGCGTGAAAGACGGGAACATAAAAGGGATCATAAACCCTATCAACACCCCGCATTGTCCCCAGCCTAATCAGCCCTTCCGTTTCTCACGCGAAACGCCTATATTCAATCCGCCGTCGCAAGGCGGCTATGAAGATAAACGAGCATCGGAATAAACCTTTCGGACCCGGGGGCGGTACCCGGCGCCTCCACCCAAGCGCATTTTTGGATGCGCTTCGGCGGGGGCGAAATAGGATCGACGAGGGCGTAAAGGGTGATCTTTCTTCCGGTATGGTTCCGCCGTTATCGGGCTTTTCTATAGTTGCAAATGACAACTATGCTCCGGTGGCTCTCGCTGCGTAATGCGGCGCTGGTACCGAAATCAAAGCCCTTGCGCCTAGCAGCGTAAGGCGGGGCCCGGAGGCGCCTGGCAACAGAAGCCTCCACTTTTTTATGGTGCGTAGGATAGCGTTCGATGCCAGAAGATTTAATCCGTTATGACCTTCTGGTGCAGGACGCACTTCGAGGTGTTGTGCGCCGCGTGCTTGTCGATGCTGCGCTCCATGGCCTACCCGGCGAGCATCATTTTTTCATCTCGTTTCGCACCCGTGCACCCGGAGTGCAGATTTCGAACCGGCTTCTTGAGCGCCACCCAGAAGAAATGACGATCGTTCTCCAGCATCAGTTTTGGGACTTAAACGTCAGCGAAAACGGGCTGGAAGTTGGGTTATCCTTCGGCGGTATTCCGGAAAAGCTCGTCGTCCCCTTCGATACGATGTCAGGGTTCTGGGATCCTTCGGTCGATTTTGGCCTCAAATTCGAGCTGCCGGGCACCGAAGCAGCCGATAACGATACGCCGGACGATCTCTCCAACGAGCTTGAAGATCCGCAACTCATCGAGCGTATTCTCGAGGCTACCGAAACGCCGGTAAAGACGAGCGAAGGCGGCGCAGAAATTGTGAGCCTCAGCTCGTTCCGAAAAAAACCCTAACCCATCAGCCATGGCCGATATCATCCCTTTCCGCCGTGCCAAAAAAGTCCTTGCCCGAAAAAAGGCGGAAACAAAGGCCATTGAAAATCGCGCCGCGTTCGGTCGTACAAAGGGCGAAAAGCAGGCTGATCAAGCCCGCAAGGATAAGATTGATCGCGTCCTCAACGGCGCTCAGCTCACCCGCGCCGATCAGGCAGATGAGCCAGCATGAGCGGCGGGCTTGTCAAACATTCGGTTGTGATTTCGGGCCACCGCACCAGCGTTTCCTTGGAGCCTGAATTCTGGCAGGCTTTGCAAACGCTAGCAAAGGCACGCGGTAACAGCGTTAATACCGAAATCGGCTTGATTGACGCAAACCGCGGCACGGCCAATCTCTCCTCAGCAATCAGGCTTGCGGTGTTGGCCGACTATAAATCCCGTCTAGAACCTCACGGTGCTGGCGTGGCCTGACCGGTCGAGCCGCCATTAATCAGCAGGTTAACCCCATCGAGAACCTCTTTCTCGGCGGCCTTATGCGCTTCATCCGCGATTTGCCGTTGGATCGCCAGTTCATCGAGAATCTTTTGGTTTTCCGCCGCTTCCGCTGCCTTGCGTGCGGCCTCCTCAGCCTCTGCCTTCTTGCGGGCTTCCTCAATAAGGCGTGCCTCTTCGGCCTTTTTAGCTTCCTCGGCGAGCCGGGCTTCCTCCGCAGCTTTCCGGGCGCGCTCGGCTTGCTCGCGTTCAAATTTCAGACGTCGGGCGAAAAAGGCGCGTTCACGCAAATCGGCTTCCTGCGCCTCCAACCGCGCGAGTTCGCGCGTCACCGCCCGCGTGGTTAGGATATTGGCCAAGGTCGCGGCGTCGACCTCCCGGGAGGTTCCAGCCCCAATCTGACCCTTAAGCCCAAAAATGGCCTGCGGTTGAGGCCCCGTCCAATCTTTCGGCGCCTCATCAGCGGTAAGGCTCGTCCGTCCCTCATATTTCATCGTGCGGAAATCGAGCGACAAATTGGATTGGATCAAAGCCCCGCCAGTATGGGCCTCAACCGGCCC
>CANCAR010000057.1 GCA_947374125.1 Hyphomicrobiales bacterium
ATTTTGCGGTCCCAATCGGCGTCGGTGAAGCCATAGGATGAGGGGTGAAGCTCCTCATGGTCTTTCCGAGGCTCGAGGTTGAGCGGGTCAAGATTGGCGTGAAGATGACCCCGCATACGATAGGCCCGGATCATCATCAGGGCCCGGACTGAATCGCGTGTCGCCTGATGCAAATCGGAGTGCGAAATGCCCGATCCTGCACTCTCCGCCTTGCCCTTCAGCTTGTCGGTAACGATTTTCTCAACCGCACCCCAATTGCTGTCCAACGCGGAAACCAATTCGCCATTCGCCGTCAGAGGCCAGTTCGACTTTTCCCACGAGGCTCCTTTGGCACTCTTTTCCACGGATGCAGGATCATCGGAAAGTCCGGCAAAAAACACCTGCCATTCCACATCAACCGAAGAAGGATCCTTCTCGTAGCGGGCCTGCAAGGCTTCAATATAATCGGCATTGCCGCCATACAGAAACGATGTTTGGTTAAGAGTGTCGTTACGAATTAACGCGTCGTCTGCCCTATTCATGGGAACTCCTAAAAATTCAATCGACAATGAACAGTTTGGCACCGCTGGTAGTCATCGAAGCATGGGCATCGGAACCATCCGCCACTTGATAGCTTATGCCGGGCTTGAGGACGAAACTGCGTCCATCCCGCAACGTCGTCGTCAACTCGCCTTCCAAGCATAATAAGATATGACCTTTTTCGCACCAGTGGTCAGATCGATATCCGGGCGAATATTCAACCATACGGACACGGATAAGATTATCCTTTGCTCCAAATTGACGCGTGCGCCATAGGGCATAGCCGACCTCGCCCTCATGTCGCGTCGTTTCTACATTAGACCAGTCCGTCAATCCAAAGGGGATATCGGCAATTTTCATTTTTGATCGTTCCTCAACCCTTCAACAATTCCACGAGCGTTTTGCCAAGCCGCGCAGGTGACGGCGAAACCCGAATTCCAGCCGCTTCCATCGCCGCAATCTTGTCTTCCGCACCGCCTTTGCCGCCCGAAATGATCGCGCCCGCATGGCCCATCCTGCGTCCAGGAGGCGCTGTGCGTCCCGCAATAAAGCCCACAACCGGCTTCTTGCGGCCCCGCTTAGCCTCATCGATCAGAAATTGCGCCGCTTCTTCTTCAGCCGATCCACCAATTTCACCAATCATAACAATCGATTGTGTTTTCGGATCGGCCAGAAACATTTCCAGCATATCAATGAATTCGGTTCCCTTTACCGGGTCGCCGCCGATCCCGACTGCCGTGGTCTGGCCGAGGCCCTCCATGGTGGTTTGGAAAACAGCCTCGTAGGTCAAAGTTCCCGAGCGCGATACGATACCCACATTGCCGGGCTTGAAGATGTTGCCCGGCATGATGCCGATTTTGCACGTACCAGCGGTCATTACGCCCGGACAATTGGGCCCAATAAGGCGCGACTTCGATCCTGAAAGTGCGCGTTTGACCCGAACCATATCCAGAACTGGAATGCCCTCGGTGATGCAGACAATAAGCGGAATCTCCGCTTGAATAGCCTCGCATATGGCGTCAGCTGCGCCGGGCGGTGGAACATAAATGACGGAAGCATCGGCACCCGTTACATCCCGCGCCTCAGCTACCGTGTCAAACACGGGCAACCCTAGATGGGACGTGCCCCCTTTGCCCGGGGATGTTCCCCCAACCATCTTGGTGCCATAAGTGATGGCTTGTTCGGAATGGAACGTTCCGGTTTTGCCCGTGAATCCTTGGGTCAAAACCTTGGTGTTCGCGTCGATAAGAATAGCCATTAGCGTGCGTCCCTCACAGCCTTGACGATCTTCTGGGCGGCGTCGTCGAGGTCATCGGCGGCGATCACGTTAAGACCTGATTTCGAAATAATGTCCTTGCCGAGCTGCACATTTGTGCCTTCGAGCCGAACGACAAGTGGAACGGTAAGGCCAACTTCTTTCACCGCAGCGATAACACCCTCGGCGATAACGTCGCACTTCATAATGCCACCGAAAATATTCACGAGAATACCTTGGACATTGGGGTCGGCGGTGATGATTTTGAATGCTGCCGTCACTTTTTCCGTTGTCGCTCCACCGCCGACATCCAGAAAATTAGCCGGAAACTCTCCGTAAAGCTTGATAATGTCCATGGTAGCCATGGCAAGGCCGGCTCCGTTCACCATGCAGCCGATCGTGCCGTCGAGCGCGATATAGGAGAGATCATATTTCGACGCCTCGATCTCTTTCGCGTCCTCTTCCGTCTCGTCGCGCAGCGCGACAATATCCGGATGCCGGTAAAGTGCATTCGAGTCGAAGGTGATTTTGGCATCGAGACAGCGCAGATGCTGGTCCGCCGTGATGATCAACGGGTTGATTTCCAGCATGGCCATGTCTTTGGCGATAAAGGCGGTATAAAGCTGCTCGACCAGAACACCCGCTTCTTTCACGAGGTCGCCGCTCAATTTCAACGCCTTCGCAACCGCGCGGCCATGATGCGGCATGACGCCGGTTGCGGGATCCACCGAAAAGGTGATGATTTTTTCAGGGGTTGAATGAGCCACATCTTCGATATTCATGCCGCCTTCGGTTGAGACAACAAAGGCAATGCGTGCTGTTGAGCGGTCAACGAGCATCGAAAGATAGAATTCTTTCGCAATATCAGAACCATCCTCGATATAAAGGCGGTTTACTTGTTTGCCGTTCGGGCCAGTTTGAATGGTGACCAGCGTGTTACCGAGCATTTCGGTCGCGAAGGTTTTTACCTCGTCGATCGATTTTGCCAACCGCACGCCACCCTTTTCGCCTGCAGCGGCCTCTTTGAACTTGCCCTTTCCACGACCACCTGCATGGATTTGAGATTTAACGACCCATAGCGGACCCCCCAAAGCCTTTGCGGCTTCTTCAGCATCGGAGGCTTTTAGGATTGCTCGACCGTTCGAGACGGATACGCCGAACTCTTTGAGAACGGCTTTCGCTTGGTATTCATGAATGTTCATGGATGGTCCTTAGATTGGGAACGCATTTCCTGCGATAATCCGACAGGCCGAAAGCCTGTCGGTCTTTCAAATTCATTACGCCAATGCTGGATTGATGACCTTGCACGCCTCGATGAGGCCTTGCACGGAAGCTACCGATTTTGCGAAGGCCTCTTTTTCGTCCGCCTTCATGCGCAATTTCACAATTCGCTCAACGCCCTTTTCGCCAATGACGATTGGTACGCCGACAAACATGTCTTTAACGCCATAGCCGTTGGCCAGATAAGCGGCGCAGGGAAGGACGCGCTTCTGATCCTTCAGATAGCTTTCTGCCATCGCAATCGCCGAAGCCGCTGGCGCATAGAAAGCCGAGCCTGTCTTTAACAAATTGACGATTTCACCACCGCCCTTCCGAGTGCGTTCGACAATCGCGTCAAGGCGTTCTTGCGTCGTCCATTTCATCTTGACGAGATCCGGCAGCGGAATACCAGCAACGGTTGAGTAGCGAACCATAGGGACCATGTCATCGCCGTGACCACCCAGAGTCATTGCCGAAACGTCCTTCACCGAAACCTTGAATTCTTCGGCTAGAAAATACCGAAACCGCGCTGAATCTAAGACGCCAGCCATTCCGACAATTTTCTTCGGGCTGATGCCAGAAAACTTCTGGAGTGCCCAAACCATTGCGTCGAGCGGGTTGGTGATGCAGATCACGAAAGCCTTTGGCGCATATTGCTTGATGCCGTTTCCGACAGCTTCCATCACCTTTAGATTAATACCCAAAAGGTCATCACGGCTCATGCCGGGCTTCCGGGGCACACCGGCCGTAACGATGACGACGTCTGCACCTGCGATTGCTTCATAACTTGAAGCGCCTTTGTAGGTTGCGTCAAACCCATCGACGGGCGACGATTCCGCTATGTCGAGACCCTTGCCCTGCGGCACGCCATCGGCAATATCGAACAAAACGATGTCACCCAATTCTTTTAACCCGGCGAGATGGGCGAGGGTTCCGCCGATTTGACCAGAGCCGACCAGTGCAATTTTCTTGCGCGCCATAAAAACAATCCCTTCTGTCGAATACAAACCTTTGCACCGTCTTTTTCTAAAGTTTTAAAGACGGAATTTTCCAGATCCGCTTATAGTTGTTACGCCGTGCGTTCAAGTTAGCCAAAAGGCGTGGCATGACGATTTTTGGCGCTGCTTTGACAAAACAACCTATCCAGCATTTATAAATACTAATGATTTCAGATACATGACAATTATTGCTCAAAAGTTTATCATTGAAAATAACGTCGAAAAAAATGATTACAAATTACAAAAAAAGAAATTTGTCATGAAAAATATTTGTTAGACAGTCATGTTGCTCAACGCTTTAATCACCATGGAGGATGTCGCTGCTAAACGCGATTCCAAGGCTTTACGTTGGATTTCTTTATCGAGAAAAATCACTTCCGGCTGTATAAAACGATAAAGCGCATCAAGCGTGAGTGACATGGCCTGACTACGATTACGGCACGAGAAGGCGCCGGCGGACATACCTTCTTCTAAAATACGATCAATTAAGGTGCGAATTCGGGCGCGGTGTTGACGTGCGAGCGTTCGGTTGTCCCGAAAAGCCCTAACGAAGAGGTCGAAAAGCTGTGAATTTGTGTCTAAACGATCATGATAAGCGCGGAAAAGAGCGAAGATGAGGCGTTCGAGCTTATCGCGCGCCGGGTCGGGTGCGTCTGTGATTTCACCCAGACGGGCTTCCAAAGGTTTAAGCCAAGTTTGTGTAATGGCATCAAATAATGCAGTCTTCGACTCAAAATGTCGGTAAACATTAGCATGGGTCATTGACGCGGCACGCGCGATGGATACTACCGTTGCCCGATCTATGCCGTGACTGGTTACCTCAGCGATTGCTGCATTAAGAATGCGTTGGACAGTTGTTTCTGGATTTTTTGGTGCAATCATCATCAATTCCGGAGGCTAAATATTCGCAAATTCATCTAAAACTGCAAAACCATGAATGATTTTGGCCTTTTATTTCAACCTTATCAATCATTGAGTAACGCTGCATTGGACCTTTGTAATGCCGAAAGATCTAAATTCTAAAGCTCAACGACCTGTTAACCATCCGATAGCAACATTGCTTCGACTACTTGGTCCAGGTGTCATTGCGGGAGCCGCTGACGATGATCCTTCTGGTATTGCGACGTATTCGCAGGCCGGTGCTCAGTTTGGATTTCAGCAATTATGGTCAGTTGTTCTTACTTTCCCCTTTATGGTGGCAATCCAACTGGTAGCCGCGAGAATCGGCCGCGTGACGGGAAAAGGAATTATAGCAAATGCCCGAATGATTTATCCCGAATGGATCGTTATTGTGCTTGTTTCACTCGTTGTTATTGTCAATACTATTAATATAGCAGCTGATTTAGCAGCAATGGGTTCTGCTATTACATTAGTCGCGGGTGGACCAGGGCCGATTTATGCGTTAGGGTTTGGTTTGTTCTGCGCTATTACTGAGGTTCTTATTCCTTATCGCCGCTATTCGCATGTCCTTAAATGGCTCACTTTGGTTTTATTTGTCTATGTCGCGGCGGTGCTAACGGTTCATATCGAGTGGAATATAGCCTTGTTTGCACTCGTCCAGCCGAAGGTTGAGATAACCAAAGACTACCTTTTGATAATTGTTGCCGTATTTGGCACGACCATCAGTCCATACGTGTTTTTTTGGCAGACGGCGCAGGAGGTCGAGGATATGCACCTTGCCCGAGAGAAGCCTCTTGTCCATCAAATGGTCGATAGCGGACATCATCTCAAACGGATGGGGATTGATACCGGTGTGGGTATGGCGTTTTCGAATGGCATCGCTTTTTGCATCATGATCACGACCGCTGCGACGTTGCATCAGGCGGGTGTCACGACCATTTCAACGGCTGCCGAAGCCGCCGAAGCGCTTCGCCCGCTTGCGGGGCCTTTGACCTTCGTGCTTTTCTCGCTGGGCATTATTGGCACCGGTTTACTGGCCGTGCCAGTATTGGCAGGTTCAGCGGGTTATGCGGTGGCGGAGGCGATGCAATGGCGCTCCAGCCTAGAATCGCAACCGCTTAGGGCGCGCGGTTTTTATGCTGTTATAGCGGCTGCAACGTTAATGGGTGCAGCGCTGGGTTTTTCGACCATTGATCCCATCAAGATGCTGTTCTGGGCGGCGGTGCTCAACGGCTTTGTCGCCGTGCCGGTTATGATCGCCATGATGATCATGGCCAGTCGGGAGTCTTTGATGGGCCAATTCAAAATTGGCCCAGCCATCCGTATTGCTGGCTGGGCCGCAACGCTTTTAATGGCGGCCGCAGCAGGGTTTTTGCTGTGGTCGCTTTTTGTCTAAACCATCAGAATGCTTTTAAGGTTGTCCGCATGATATCGATCATTTGGTCGATATGCGCGGTCTCCATCACGAAGGGCGGCGCGACGACGGCGGCATCGCCCGTTGTCTTGATATGAAGACCTGATTCGAACATGCGCTTTTGCCATTGATAACCACGCTGGCCGGGTCCGCCCATTGGTGCGACATCGACACCGCCCATCATGCCATAGCCCCGAATATCGGTTACCACCGGCACGTCCTTCAAGGAGAATAAACCTTCGAGGAAATAGGCCGACATTTGGGCCGCACGCTCAAAGAGCCGCTCGTCCTCGTAGATTTTAAGCGTTGCGAGCGAAGCTGCGCAGGCGGCAGGGTGGGCCGACCAAGTGTAGCCGTGGAAGAATTCGGTTACGTTTTCCGGTGCGGCGCTGACGATCGTGTCATGGATTTCACGGCTTGCTGCAACAGCAGCCATGGGCTGGGCGCCATTGGTTATGGCCTTTGCCATGGTGATCAAGTCCGGCTTCACGTTGAAGCTGTGGGTTGCAAACGATCGACCCGTGCGACCAAAGCCCGTGATCACCTCGTCGAACACGAGTAGGATGCCGTGCTGCGTGCACAGCTCGCGAAGACGCTTCAGATAGCCTTTCGGCGGTACCAACGTTCCCGTTGAACCAGCAATCGGCTCCACAAAGACAGCAGCAATGTTCTCGCCACCATAATTGGCGATGATACGCGCCAAATCTTCCGCCAAATCTGCTCCATGATCGCCTTCGCCCATCACAAATTTGTTTTCTGGGATATGGGTGTGGCGCATATGGACGGCGCTCGGCAAAGCGCTGCCAAAGGCGCGGCGGTTGTTGACCATTCCGGACAAAGCGACGCCGCCAAAATTCACGCCATGATAGGCACGCTCACGGGACACGAACATTTGCCTGTTCCCCTGGCCCCGAATGCGGTGATAGTTCAGCGCCATTTTCATGGCGGTATCGACAGCCTCGGAACCTGAGTTCACGAAGAAAATCTTATCGAGACCTTCCGGCATAAAGGCAGCGATTTTCTCGGCTAGCTCGAAGCTCTTGTCGTGGCCCCGTAAAAAGCTCGGGGTGAAATCGAGCTCGGAAAGCTGCTTGTAAACCGCTTCAGCGATCTCACGGCGGCTATGGCCAGCCGGTGTGGTGAATAGGCCGGACGATCCATCGAGGATCTTGTTTCCCTCGCGATCATAGTACCAGACACCTTCGGCACGGGCGAACATTTTAGGGTCTTGCTTGAAATCGCGGTTCGCCGAGAAGGGCATCCAATGGTTGGCCATGGACGAGGCGGAAGACGGTGCGGATGAGACCACGGGACAATCCTTTTCAACAGTTGATATTTCTGACAGATTGGAACCAGTTTGGACCGGTGGGTCCAGAATCATAGAGCCAGAAGGTTGGTTTCACTTGGAACACGGTATCTCCAATCTGCTGCGTACGGAAGCGTCAGCGGTATCCCCTTCGGAGGAGACCGTCATATGGGACTCGCTCTTCCAAAAATTTTCGCATGGCGGACGCTCGCTGCAAGTTCAAATCCGCCAGATGATTGTCGCGGCGATTGAGGAACAGCGGCTGCCGCCAGCGGCTCGAATGCCGTCGAGCCGCGATTTGGCCGCTATATTGGGGGTGGCGCGCAACACGGTGGTGCTGGCCTATCAGCAATTGGTCGATGAAGGATTTCTGGAATCCCGCGAACGCAGTGGCTATTTTGTCAAAGGCAGTGCCGGTTCGGAGCGCCACGAGGCCGCGCCTCATCTCGCACGATCAAAGCAGCCGGACGCTCCTGTTTGGTCAGACCGGTTCACTATGCGTCCTTCAACGCGCCGCAATATTGTTAAGAACAAGGAATGGCTCAGCTATCCCTATCCGTTTCTCTATGGGCAGTTCGATCCGGGTCTTTTTCCAACAAATGATTGGCGTGAATGCGCGCGCGGTGCGTTAAGCGTATTGGAAATCCATAATTGGGCCCGCGATCTGGTCGACGGCGATGATCCCGAATTGATCGATCAATTGAGGCTGCACGTCTTGCCGCGTCGGGGTATTTGGGCCAGTCCCGACGAAATCATTGTCACCATTGGCGCGCAACAGGCCCTCTATCTGCTGGCTCGCTTGTTGATGAACGGATCTTCGAAGGTGGGAGTTGAAGATCCCGGCTATCCTGACGCCCGGAATATTTTTTCCATCATGACCGATCATGTCCGTGGATTTCCGGTCGATGCCGGGGGCCTCACTTTGTCGGAAGGTCTAGGCGAGTGCGATTATCTCTATGTGACGCCTGGCCATCAGTGCCCGACGACCGTGACCATGCCGGTCGAGCGCCGCAAAGAATTGCTTGATATTGCCTCGAAGCGCGACGTTGTGATCATCGAGGATGATTATGAAACGGAATTTTTGCCCAATGCACGCGAAACGCCATCGCTAAAAAGCTTCGATCAAGCGGGTCGGGTCTTGTATGTGGGAAGCCTTTCTAAGGTCTTGGCCCCCGGGTTGCGGCTTGGGTATATTATTGCACCGGCTGAAGTGGTGCGGGAATTGCGGGCTTTGCGTCGGTTGATGCTGCGTCACCCGCCTTCAAACAATCAACGGGCGGCTGCTTTGTTTTTGGGGCTTGGACATTACAAGGCCCATATAAGGCGTCTCGGCGTCTCGCTTGGCAGTCGGGCGCAGCAGCTTGATGCTGCGTTGAAGAAGCATCTGGCGGAATTCTCCTTTCTACTGGGGGAGGGCGTTTCAAGCTGTTGGCTAAAAGGCCCCGATGATCTTGACGGAACCAAGCTTGCGGCAGCGGCGCAAAAAAAAGGTGTATTAGTGGAGACGGGCGATATTTTTTTCATGGGCGATCACCCACCGAACCATTTTTTACGGCTTGGCTTTTCATCCATCCCTACTGAGCGAATAGAACCCGGCATTGCAGCTCTGGCTGCAGCTTGGCGCGGTATGGGGGCATAAGGGATGAGCCTCATTCTTGTGCTGAATGCGGGGTCGTCGAGTGTCAAATTCGCCCTGATCGACACGTCCCAAATGGGCGTTGAAAGAGACGTCGCCCGTGGTGTGTTTGAAGGTATTGGCCAAGTACCGCGCTGGAGCGCGAAGCGGAGCGATGGGCGGTCTTTTGTTAGTGAAACCTTACCCGATGGCTATGCTTCAACCCATCAAGAAGCGGTAAGCCGCATTCTCGCTTGGATCGATCTCCAATTCGGGCTGGGCAACCTCAAGGCGGCTGGACATCGGGTGGTCCATGGCGGCCGCGATTTCATCGCACCCGTAAGGATCGATGCATTGACGGTTGCGGAGTTGAAAAAGCTTGTGCCGTTGGCGCCTTTGCATCAGCCACATAATCTCGCCGCCATTGAAAGTCTGGCAGTTCTTGCAGCCGAACTGCCGCAGGTAGCCTGTTTTGATACGGCCTTTCATGCGACGATGCCCGATGTAGCGCGCAACTTTGCTTTACCGCGCGCGCTTACCGCCAAAGGCGTCAAACGCTATGGTTTTCATGGTATTTCATATGCGTATATTGCCCATGAGTTGAGGCAGACTGAACCGGAACTCGCCAAAGGTCGGGTCGTTGTGGCCCATCTGGGGAACGGTTCAAGCCTTTGCGCCATGCTCGACGGACGGAGTGTGGCAACGACCATGGGTTTTTCAGCGCTTGACGGGTTGATGATGGGGACGCGGGCGGGTCTCCTTGATCCGGCGGTTATTTTTTATCTGATGCGCGATGAAGGCATGAGTGCGACCGAGGTCGAGACGATGCTTTATCAAAAATCCGGCCTACTCGGCGTTTCGGGGATTTCGAGCGATATGCGGATTTTGCGGCAGGCTGCCAGTTTGCATCCTGAAGCGCGCGAGGCTCTGAATATGTTTAGTTACCGTATCATCCGGGAAATAGGCTCGATGATCGCTGCGCTCGGCGGCATCGATGGGCTCGTCTTTACTGCGGGCATCGGCGAGAACGATGCTGAGCTCCGCGCGGATGTCGTGAATGGTCTAGGTTTTGCCGGCTTTTCACTCGACGCGGACGCAAACTTAAGCAAAACTCGAAAGATCAGCGGGTCGACCGGACCGGGAGCCTTCGTCTTCCCGACGAATGAAGAAGTCATGATTGCACGGGAAACCGCTGCTATTGTTCAGTAAGTAAGAAGGGTGAAGCCTGAATGACGATCAAGGATTTGAAACGCTATCCCGAAATGGCCGAGCCGCAGCTCCGCCCGCGCTATTCCGGCGTTGCAACGTTTTTTCGTACTCCACTCGTCGACAGCCTCAATGGGGTTGATATCGGCGTGATTGGCGTGCCCTTCGACGGTGGCGTGACCAATCGGACGGGCACCCGTCATGGCCCGCGTGCCGTGCGCGAGCAAACAACGCTGGTTCGCCGCGTCAATCAGGCAAGCGGTGTTTCGCCGTTTGATCTCGTCAATGTTGCCGACTGTGGCGATGCGTTTTTGGAAGCGCCCTATGAGTTGATGGGTGCGCATAAAGAGATCGAAGATTTCTTTGCCAAGGTAAAACGTGCGGGAACCACGACACTGGGTGTCGGCGGGGACCATTCCATCTCGCTGCCGATTTTGCGCGCGATTGCTAAGGATGGCCCGGTCGGCATGGTGCATATCGATGCGCATTGCGACACGGGGGACGATTACCTTGGCTCGAAATTCCACCATGGCGCACCCTTTTCGCGCG
Source organism: Hyphomicrobiales bacterium (assembly GCA_947374125.1). Taxonomy (GTDB): domain Bacteria; phylum Pseudomonadota; class Alphaproteobacteria; order Rhizobiales; family Beijerinckiaceae; genus CAIUPE01. Next base: position 11,023 of record CANCAR010000057.1, read on the forward strand.
CGGTGGAGGAAGGTCTTCTAGACCCGAAACGGGTGATCCAAATCGGCATTCGCGGCTCCATCAACCACAAGGATATGTGGAAATTTAGCCATGATAGCGGCATGCGCGTCGTCTATATGGAAGAATTCACCGATAAAGGATGGGCTTGGGCGGCTGAAGAAGCCAAGCGCGTTGTCGGTTCGGGGAAAACCTATCTCTCCTTTGATGTCGACTCGTTGGATCCCGCCTACGCACCGGGAACCGGAACGCCTGAATCGGGCGGCCTCACCATGGTAGAAGCGCAACGCCTGATCCGCTCGCTGGCTGGAATCGACTTTATTGGTGCCGATGTCGTTGAAGTCTCGCCCCCTTTCGACGTAGGCACAGTGACGGCCATGAACGCGGCCAATGTTTTGTTCGAAATTCTTTGCGTTTTGGCACCCGCATTGGTCAAAAGACGCGGATAAAAGGCGCGCGGGGTTAAAGTTGGCACCAGATGGCCAAAAAGAATATGGCCAGATTGTGACGGTGAATGTCATCTGTTTGTCATCTGCAACTTCGATGCTACAGTATCCGCGTTTTATCGCTCGTTGATCGGTTCAAGGAGCGGAAAGCGGCCGATTTGCCTAGAAAATAGGCACATGAAATGCAGTTTTAAAAAACAGTAATGGAGAAAAAGCTGTGATGAAGTCGACGAATTCACTGAGCCGCCGTAGCTTTCTGAAAGGCACGGCCGCTGCTGGTCTTGGCGCAGTTGTCGCCCCGGCCGTTATTTCGAGCTCCGCCTTGGCCTCTTCGGGCGAGTTGAACTACATGGGTTGGGCTGGTTATGACTTCAAAGATGCCTTTGCGTCATTCACTAAGGCCACCGGCATTAAGATGAACTTCACCGAGCAGCCTGACAACGATACGATTTTCGCTCAGGCCAAGCTTGCTCTTCAAACGGGCGCTATCGACGTTGTCGAGCCTACCGTTGACCGCGTGCAGTCCTACAACGAAAACGGCCTTGTTCAGGCATGGGATATGAGCAAGATCAAGCTTGACCAGTGGGAAGCCGGTCTTGTCAGCGGCCAAGCCGGTGACATGGCGACGATTGACGGCAAGCGCCTTTTCCTCCCCGGCGTTTGGGGTACGGAAGCGTTGACCTTCAATACCAAGGAAGCCCCAATGACCTATGGCAAGGCCAGCCTTGCTGACCTGTGGGATCCGAAGTTTGAAGGCAAGGTATGCGTGCGCGCTCACTCCTCGCTCGCTGCCCTTGGCCGCGTGATGGATGCACAGGGCAAGCTCCCGCATCCGTTCATGGAAGGCTACAAGGACGACGCCAAGATGAAGAAGATCTGGGACGTTATTCTTGCCGAAGCCATCAAGAGCAAGAAAAACATCGCGCAGTTCTGGAAGGGCGAAAACGAAGCGCAGGCTGGTTTCCGCACCAATGGTTGCGTGATCGGTCTGACGTGGGATTCGACCGGCTACAACATGGGCAAGGAAGGTCCTTTCTCCTACATCGCTCCTAAAGAAGGTGCGTTTGCCTGGAACCAGGGCAATATGCTCATGAAGAACGCTAAGAACGTCGAACAGGCCCATGCTTTCCAAAACTGGGTGTCGTCGGCTGAAGGCGCTGCTCTTTGGGCAACGGCTTTTGCGGCCAACCCAGTTGGTAAGGGCGCAGGTGCTAAGCTCGATCCGGCGGTTGCGAAGTTCTACACGGACTCGTTCCCTGGCGACGCACTGTCGAAGCTCTGGTGGTGGCCCGTTCAGACCAGCTCCTTCTTGAAGCTGCGCGCTGAATATGCCGACAAGTTCATCGCGGCATAAATGATTTAATCTTTAAGCGGCGGGTCCTAGGATCCGCCGCTTTTTTATGACGACCTCAGCGCGGCTTTAGAAAGAACTTGGTTTTAAAATGAGTGAAGACGTTCATTTATCGCAAATCTGCATGGATTTCGGCAGTTTCCGCGCGGTTAACAATGTTGAAGTAACGATCAAGCCGGGTGAGTTTTTCTCTTTCCTCGGCCCGTCGGGCTGCGGCAAGACGACGATCCTTCGGTTGATTTCCGGCTTTATGGAGCCGACACAGGGTGCTGTTAAAATTGGTGGCAAGGACATGAAGGGCATTCGCCCGAATTCCCGCCCCACAGCGCTCATCTTTCAGAATTTGGCGCTTTTTCCGCTGATGCCGGTTTGGGAAAACATCACGTTCGGGCTGGAAGTCCGCGGTGTCTCCAAAGAAAAGCGGCGGGCTAAAGCCGAGGAGCTGCTCCAGCTCGTTGACCTGCATGATTCAGCCGATAAGCGTATTAGCCAGCTTTCGGGCGGCCAGAAGCAACGCGTGGCGATTGCGCGCGCTTTGGCGGTTGAGCCCAAAGTGATGTTGCTGGATGAGCCACTATCGGCGCTCGATTTGAAACTGCGCCAGCATATGCGGGCAGAGTTACGCGCTATTCAGAAGCGCACGGGTGTGACCTTTATCTACATCACCCACGATCAGGGCGAAGCGCTCGCGATGTCGGATAGGGTTGGCGTGATGTCGCAAGGCGTGTTGCAGCAAGTCGC